>JBJSZR010000117.1:0-6802 GCA_046090385.1 Bacteroidota bacterium | reverse complement strand
CTCATAATGGCCTATTATGCCATTAAACCGGTCTCAAATTTATTATTCCTAAGATATCGGACTTCATGGTTTTAAAGACTTTTTCAAATAATTACAACTAATTGGTAATGATAACATTATCAAAAATAGTCACAAAACATCAAGTTTTTCACTAAAAAGGTCATTCGTAAACCAATTTTTATATTTTTGTTGTGTAACGAATCAAACAGACTGTATGTCAGAACATCAAAATCATCGGGATGAGGTATTCTCAAAATCGGTACGTGCAGGTAAGCGTACCTACTTCTTCGATGTGAAAAGCACAAAATCAAACGACCATTATCTTACCATCACCGAGAGTAAGAAACGTACTCATGATGATGGTACGCCTTACTACGAAAAGCACAAGATTTTCCTCTACCGCGAAGATTTCGATAAGTTCATCGAGGGACTTCGTGAGGCGATGGATCGCATTCACGAAATCCAAGGACCCTATATACCACATGAAGGTGGCCCTGGATACTCGAACGTCGATTTCGATGATTTGGGTAAAGAACAACATTGATTGTTACTTTTCATAGGAGGGTCTTCGGGACCCTCTTTTTTTTGAATTGAATTTTCTTCAACACTCTTTTGTTATTATCACTTTTCCGAGAAAGCCACGCAAGTCTGATTTGTTTGTAACTTTCAATGACTCTTAGCCCCTCAAAGGGCTATCTTTGTCTTTGACCATCTCATGCACATCACCTACCTGGGCCATTCGTGTTTTTCGGTTGAAATAGCCGGAAAAAAATTACTCTTCGACCCGTTCATCACCGGTAATCCGCTCGCTACGCATATCGACGTTGCATCCATAAAGGCCGACTATATCCTGGTATCTCATGGCCATTCCGATCATACCGGAGACCTGATCGCATTGGCCAAACAGACCGGCGCACTCGTTATCACCACGTTTGAGATCTGTACCTGGCTTGGCAAACACGGCGTAACCAATACACACCCCATGAATACCGGTGGCCATTGGATCTTCGATTTCGGTAAAGTGAAATGTGTAAACGCCGTTCATTCCAGCAGTCTGCCTGATGGAACATATGCCGGCAATCCGCTCGGCTTCCTCGTAGAGACCGAAAAGGGCAGCCTTTATTATGCAGGTGACACTGCATTGCATTATGATATGAAACTTATCGGCGACTACAAGAAAATTGACATCGCATTCCTTCCTCTTGGAAACAATTTCACCATGGGAATCGATAATGCAGTGATTGCAGCACAGTTTGTGAAATGCGATCGTATCATCGGCATGCATTACGACACCATGGACATGATACGAATTGACCACAACGAAGCCAAAACCAAATTCCGAACTGCAGGGAAGGAATTATATCTGTTGGAAATCGGTTCCAAGCTTGAATTTTAATACGATCTTAGAAAATATAAACCATACACCATAGACAACAATGGGAAAAATCATCGCCATCGCGAACCAGAAAGGCGGAGTCGGAAAGACTACCACCGCAATGAACCTTGCCGCAAGTCTGGCCGTTCTTGAATACAAGACCCTGCTCATCGACAGCGATCCGCAGGCCAATGCTACATCTGGTGTAGGATTCGATCCGCGCACCGTAAAGACCAGCATCTACGAATGCATTATCAATCAGGTCAACCCGAAGGATATCACGCTCAAGACCACCACTCCTAACCTGTCTCTTATACCGTCGCATATCGATTTGGTCGGTGCCGAAATCGAGATGATCAATATGCCCAATCGTGAGAGGAAAATGAAAGAGACACTGGGCAAGATGAAGCAGGAATATGACTTCATCATAATCGATTGCTCACCTTCACTGGGACTCATAACCATCAATGCCCTTGTCGCAGCTGATTCCGTCATCATCCCTGTTCAGTGCGAGTATTTCGCGTTGGAGGGTCTTGGCAAACTCCTGAACACCATAAAAATCGTCCAGAGCCGACTCAATCCCGAGTTGGAGATCGAAGGCATCCTTCTTACGATGTATGATCAGCGTTTACGTCTGGCCAATCAAGTGGTTGAAGAAGTAAAAACCCATTTCCAGCAGATGGTGTTCGATACCATCATCCAACGCAACACCAAACTCAGTGAAGCTCCTTCATTCGGCCATACCATCATCATGCATGATGCCACCAGCAAAGGCTCTGTGAATTATCTGAATCTTGCCCGTGAGATCCTTCAAAAGAACGACATGACCAAGATCCGTGAGGCTGACAAGAAAATATCTTTGATCGATGAGCAATAATCAAAAGAAAAGCGGACTTGGTCGCGGACTCAGTGCTTTGTTGGAAGATTCCGATACGGATGTCACATCCAGGAGCTCCACGCCCGCCTCTGTGACAGGTGTTGTGGGTAGTGTGACGGAATTATCACTCGATCAGATAGAACCGAATCCGTTCCAGCCCAGAACTGAATTCACTGCCGACCAACTGAAAGAACTTGCACAGTCCATCAGTGAACAAGGCATCATCCAACCCATCACTGTACGCAAGATGGGCTATGACAAATACCAGATCATTTCAGGCGAGCGAAGATTCAGAGCCAGTAAATTATCCGGGGCTAAAACCATTCCGGCATACATCCGGATTGCAAATGACCAAGCCATGCTGGAAATGGCATTGGTCGAAAACATACAACGACAAGATCTCAATCCTATCGACATAGGAATTAGTTACAAACGTCTGATCGATGAGTGCAGCATCACACAGGATGAACTCAGTGAGCGTGTAGGAAAGAACCGAACGACCATTTCAAATTTCATCCGCCTTCTCAAACTTCCGCCTGACATCCAACTTGCACTGCGTGATAACAAGATTTCCATGGGTCATGCAAAAGCGCTTATGGGAATCGATGACTTGTCAAATCAGTTACTGCTTTTCAAGGAAATCCTCGAAAAGAACTTGAATGTGCGTGATGTCGAATCGCTGGTAAGCAAGGGAGGCGGAAAATCAAGACGTGGTGGAAAAAAATCCGGTTCACCGGGATCTTCAAACCTTTCCTTTGAATACAATAAGATAAGGAACGTACTCACCAGCCATTTCGGTTCACAGGTACAGTTGCAGGTGGCCAAAGACGGAAGCGGACGTATCAGTATTCCATTCAATGACAACCAGGATTTGAACAGGATCCTTGAGTTGCTTAACTACTGAAGAATTCTTCCATGTGCCGTAAAACCGGCTTTTCTTCCTTTAGCTCCCTCAAGTGCCGTCTTCTGATCGGCGCTCTGTTGCTTTTATCAGTCGAAGTATGCACGGCAATGAATCCAACGGATCAGGACTCGCTTACCGAATTATCGCGTAAGCGTGCCAATAAAGCCGCGCTTCTTTCAGCGGTACTTCCCGGAGCCGGTCAGGTTTACAACCATAAGTACTGGAAGGTTCCGATACTTGCCGCAGGAGCAGGCACCTTGGTCTATCTGATCAAATTCAACGGCGGATATTATCAGGATTTCAAGGACGCCTACATCGCAAGAGCCGACACCGATCCGAACACCGTTGATGATTATCCCGATCTGACACTTGATGAATTAAGAGTGCGTAAGGATTATTACCGCAGGAACCGCGATCTCTGCTACATTCTCTGCGGAGGCCTTTACATTCTGAATATCGTGGATGCTTATGTCGATGGCCAATTGAAAGGATTCGATGTGTCGGACGACATAAGTATGAAAATAACACCCTCTTTCGGTCAGACCCCATATGGCGATTTATCTGCCGGATTGAAATTACGATTCAGATTATCACATCCCTGAGCAAATGAAAATAGCATTGATCGGTTACGGTAAGATGGGCAAGTCGATCGACCGGCTTGCCATAGCATCGGGAGATGAAATTGTGTTGACAGTTAACAGCTCCAACAAAGACAGCTATACTGACGAAGAACTCAGGAAAGCAGATGTGGCAATCGAGTTCACCCGCCCTGATCAGGCGGTAGACAATCTTCGACGTTGTATCTCAGCAGGTGTGCCGGTCGTTACGGGCACAACAGGTTGGTACGATAAACTTCCTGTGATAAAAAAAGAATGCGAAAGCGGTGGCGGTTCCGTCTTCTATGCCTCCAATTTCAGTATAGGCGTGCATCTGTTTTTCGAAGCTGCTCGTCATATTGCACTCTTGATGTCAAATCATCCGCAATATGCGAATCTATCCGTTCATGAAACCCATCACATATACAAGGCGGATGCTCCGAGTGGCACAGCCATCACACTGGCTGAAAAACTGTTATCGGTCAACGATCATCTGAAGAAGTGGACAGGACTTCCTGAAGGTGCGGACAGACCAACTTCAGATACCCTTCCCGTATATTATACGCGAAGTGATGAGGTGCCTGGCACACATACGGCTAAATGGGAATCGGTGCAGGACTGTATCCATTTGACACATACGGCACACAACAGGGACGGATTCGCTTCGGGAGCTTTAACGGCAGCCCGTTGGCTTTTGGAGCGAAAAGCAGGTGTCTTCACCATGGAGGACTTATTAGTCCTGTGATGTTGAATTTTAACCCTTCTTTAACCAATCCGGAACAGTGATGCGCTTACTTTAGTATCCGGTAAAATCCAAGTTAGCTATGAAACGAATCAGGATCAACTGGGACCTCATCAAGGACATCATATTCGGCATCTTCACGGTGGGTGTCTGGTTCCTACTCAAAACCAAACCAGGTCAACGTAAATCGGTAGCCAGGGAATGGTTTGATGCTATCGTTTTCGCGGTCATTGCAGCCACTATCATCCGTACCTTCCTCATTGAAGCTTATACCATACCTACACCATCAATGGAAAAATCACTGTTGGTCGGTGACTTCCTTTTTGTCAGCAAAGTCAGCTATGGTGCTCGGGTGCCCATGACACCGCTCTCATTTCCGTTTGCTCATAACACCATGCCCATAGTCAATGGCAAATCATATCTGGAGTGGATCAAAGTAGGTTATCATCGTTTACCCGGCTTCGGATCTGTTAAGCGCGGAGACTGTGTCGTTTTCAACTGGCCTGCTGAAGAAGAAGGACGACCTGTTGACAAAAAGGAGAATTATATCAAGCGTTGTATCGCAATCGCAGGAGACACCGTGTCTTTACGCAACCAGGAAGTGTTCATCAACGGGAAATTGCAAGAACTGCCTGAGAATTCAGAAACCTCTTACCACATCATGACAGACGGCAAGAGATTCAACGAACAAGCTATGCACAAATTGGGTGTCACAGATGTAGAACCTTTGTCGCCTGTTGAATTCAATATGCATCTTACTAAAACGGCCGCTCAAGAAATCAAAGGTTTCGGGAATGTTCTGATGATACAGCCCAACAGGATACCGCAGGAATTATTCCATGAATTCATTTTTCCTTTTGAAAAGCATTACGGATGGAATGTGGACAATTTCGGACCGCTTTGGGTTCCTAAGAAAGGAGCTGTTGTAAAACTGGATACAACCAACCTGCCATTATACCGGAAAGTGATTTCAGAGTATGAAGGAAATCAGCTGCAAGTGGACGGGGACAAGATACTCATCAACGGCAAGCAGACGGATTCTTACACCTTCAAAATGGATTACTACTTCATGATGGGCGATAACCGGCATAATTCACAAGACTCACGTTTCTGGGGATTCGTTCCTGAGGACCACATCGTGGGAAAAGCCGTCTTCATTTGGATGAGTTGGGATGCCAACGGCTCATTCCTCGGAAAAATCCGCTGGAACAGGCTGTTCAGATCAGTCAACTGATCAAATTTTCAAAAGGAATCCGATTGTATCCACACCGTCGGCATAGTCCGATAGTTTAGGTGATTGAGTCTGTCCGAATATTACAGCAGGCAAACCTTCTTCTTTCAACTTCTGATGCAAATATTGTGGCGCAGCAACACATTGGATAACTTCTTTCCTGGTGTTAAGAGCTTGTATCAAGTCATCTGTTGAATCATAAAACTCATAAAAAACAACAGCCAACGGCGATGCAATTGCAGTATCTTCTTTAAGAATGACAAAATTATTCTGAAGAAAGGGGATTCCTTTCAGCAGATAAACTGCATGATGATGATCGAAGTTGTTCATGTATTTATGATGAGCCATGACGTGATTGAACGGATACAGTGCTTCGAACAGAACGGGTAAATCATAGCCTCGTGGCAAATAGAGCTTGGCCACATTTCGACAACCTAAACCGTAATAAGTGAAGATATCTTTGCCCAGACCGTTCAAATCGTCAGGAGTCTCGTTTCCATCCAAAATGGCTATACCGTTCCTGTTCTTGCGGATGATGTGAGGGTATTTTGAAAAATAGTATTCGAAATAACGAGAAGAATTATCACTGCCGGTGGCGATAACTGCCTCCATGTCCGATAAACGGTCTGTAAAAGAAAACGATGACCTCACCTCGGGACAAATGGATGACCACACATCGATGATCCAAGGCAGCAAAAACGGGTCTTCGGATGCATTTTTCCCCTGATAGGCATGCCCCGAAATATAAACCGCCAATAAATCATGGAGACCGACGAAGGGGATATTCCCGGCATTTACAACCCCAACAGTTCTAGAATTTTCAGGAACATTGGGTATGGAATACGGTGCCAGCCAATCATTGATTGGCTGTTCTGTCAACAGCTCAGTCCAGACAGCCACTGCATTTTTGACAGCGTCAGGGGTGAACCACGGATTTCGAAATGCAACCTGCTTGGTCAGTTGGTCCAATGAGATTGCCTTTATTCCACTTGAGGACGAATTGGATAAAAGCATATTTTTCAATGCTTTACCAAGTTCAATCAACTTAATTTTCCTGTCTAAAAAACCCATTTTTTG
>JBJSZR010000116.1:0-2441 GCA_046090385.1 Bacteroidota bacterium | reverse complement strand
GACAAACAAAATGCACCAATGATCTCGCCTTTTGCCAGCGGTACCAGATATTTTCTTTTTTGCTCCTCTGTGCCATATGTCTCCAGTCCCCAGCAGACCAGGGAATTATTCACCGACATGGCCACTGAACAGGATGCGTCCACTTTTGAGATTTCTTCCATAGCCAGCACATACGAGATCGTATCCATACCACCGCCGCCATATTCCGGACTTACCATCATGCCCATGAAACCGAGTTCGCCCATTTTCCGGATCTGGTCCGTCGGGAATTTCTGGTGTTCGTCACGCTCTATGACACCTGGTTTCAGCTCATTTTGGGCGAAATCACGGGCCGCTTTTTGAATCATCAAGTGCTCTTCAGACAGTTCGAAATGCATGGTAGGTATATGATTTTTTAGTAAAAACAGAGAAAGCCGGAAATGGTTCCGACAGGGCTGCGAAACTAGGAATACAAGCCCGAAATGGCAAATCGGATAAGCCCCGCCCAGTTTCGTAAATTCACACCGTGAATAAAACGTACAGTGTCATCGGCCTGATGTCCGGAACGTCTATGGACGGTCTCGACATCGCTCATTGTTCGTTTGTCAAAGAAAGGGACGTCTGGTCGTATTCCATCCTGGAGGCTGAAACAGTTCCTTACCCCGAAGAATGGGTGCGACACCTGAAGCAGTTTCCATCGTTGAACGGTAGCGAACTGATCGGTCTGCATGTCCGCTATGGACGGTTTCTCGGAGAACAGGTTCATGCCTTCGTACTTCGTCATTCATTAAGACCCGATTTTGTCGCATCTCATGGACACACGGTTTTTCACCAGCCAAAGAACGGAGTCACGTTTCAGGCAGGTGATGGTTCGGCTCTCGCGATAGTGTCCAGGCTTCCGGTAGTATATGATTTCCGTTCGGCAGATGTCGCTATGGGTGGTCAAGGTGCACCATTAGTGCCAGTCGGAGACAGGTTACTTTTCTACGATTTCAGCCATTGCTTGAACCTCGGAGGAATCGCCAATATCAGTTTCGAAAAATCAGGGCAACGTGTAGCTTTTGATGTTTGTCCCTGCAACCTGCTGTTGAATCACCTGTCAAACCTGGTGGGCAAAGAGTTTGACGAGGGTGGGAAAATCGCTTCTAAAGGCAAAATAATTCCAGAATTGCTCCAAAAACTCGATGAGCTTCCTTACTACAGCTTGTCAGGCCCGAAATCACTCGGCAGGGAAGATATTGAAATGGAATTCCTTTCTTTATTCGACGGAGAGATGGAAGTTCCGGATCTCCTTCAGACTAGCGTAGAGCACATAGCCGGTCGTGTCGCCGAGGTCATCCGAACAACAGAATCAAGTTTTAGTCCTGTTGTTCTTGCAACCGGTGGCGGTGCGTGGAACAGTCGCCTGGTGCAGCGGATAAGTGAACGTAGCGGTGCTACCATTCATGTTCCTGAAAAGAAGCTGGTTGATTTCAAGGAGGCTTTGGTTTTCGCGTTTCTTGGTGTGTTGAGATGGGAAGAAACGGTGAACGTTTATAGTTCGGTAACCGGTGCGCTTTCCGATCATTGTGCCGGATCAGTGGTTCTTCCCTGAGGATAAAAACAAAGACCGCCCTGAGAAGACGGTCTTAATGCTTTTTACCGGACACCTCCGGATGGTCACAGCGACCTGTTAATCCGATTAAAAATCATCATCATCATCGTCGAAATCCGCCATAGGAGCCTCGTCATCAAATTTCATTTCCTCCCCCATGTCCATTTCTGAGGTTTCGACCTCCTGATTGTCCATGTCATTGGCAACTGTAAGGGTCTCGTGTTCTTCCTCCATCAACAAATGTTCGGTTGAAGTCGCTTTAGCGGGCTTGGTAGCGACTGGCTTTTTGACGGCGGTTTTTTTCGCCACTGGCTTCTTTGCTGCAGGCTTATTCACCGCAGCTTTCTTGCCAGTCGGTTTCTTTGCCACTGGTTTTTTTGCAGCTGGTTTTTTAGCTGCCACTTTTTTAGCTGCCACTTTTTTGACGGCTTTCTTCACAGCTTTTTTAGCTGTAGGCTTTTTGGTGACTTTTTTTGCCGGCGCTTTTTTCTTGGCCGGTTTAGCCGCTGCTTTTTTTGCGGTTTTTTTCTTGGTTGCCATGGCTGATTGAATGGTTATCGGTGTCGGTGCAAACTTATTTTTGTCTGCCCAAAATTACAAGAACAATTTTCGAAGTTCCAAATAGATTTTGTCAGTTTCACAGCTTCGCTTACGGTTGGGCATTTGCCCGATTTCAAGTAGGTTTGCAATACCATAATATTAACTCATGGAAACCCCTTTTATGGAATTATCGAAGGTACGTGAACTCATCCGCCGTTTTGAAGAAAAAAGGCCTGAAATCGTGTTTGAATGGAAGGATTCTGAAACGGATGCGGAAGGTTGGATGGTTATTAATTCCTTGAGAAACGGCTCAGCTGGTGGAGGAACC
>JBJSZR010000115.1:0-1020 GCA_046090385.1 Bacteroidota bacterium | reverse complement strand
AAGGTCCGTCTCGAGAAATCAGCCATCTCCGTAGATGCAACAAAAGCTCTGGAAGCGTCCAAGTGACCGTTACAACCGGGAATCCTTTTTAGTAATTTCACGGAAACGCTCAGCGATACTCCGTGATCGACAACCAGCATCGAACAGATGAACCGGGTCATTCCCGTATGAAGCTCAATAAGCAGTTATATGTGCTGCTATTATGCTTTCTGATTGCTTTCGTATTCTGGTTATTGCTTGCCCTTTCTTCTCAATACCAGTCTACGGTCAACATACCCGTTGCCTATAAGAATCTGCCTCCCAAACAAGTGGTGGTGAATGAGCTTCCCTCTCAGGTTGCTGTTCAGTTAAGGACATCCGGCTTCAGGATTTTGTCCTATCACCTTCAAAATTCCATGGATACGGTCGAGGTGGATGTTTCAGCCGGACTTTCCAATTCAGCGTCTATTCCTGGCGCAATAGTGGTTCCTACACGATATTTCTTACAAGACTTCACCCGACAACTGGGTGAAGAAGTCCTGGTGATGGGCTTCAGACCTGATTCTGTCGTATTGCTTTTCAATGAACGTGTTTCCAGAAAACTTCCGGTCCGCTTGGATGTATCCTTGACGCTTGCTCGCCAGTTCGATACGATCAATCCCCCAAAATCCATTCCGGACAGCATCTTGGTGAGTGGTCCGCCTTTTGTGATTGACAGCTTGTTGGATATCAGGACCGAGAAAATATCATTCGATCGGCTTCGCCAGTCGGTGCTTCAACCTGCAGACTATTGATTCCTTCCATGGTGAGTGCTTCATACTCGGAAGTGAAGGTCAGCATCCCTGTTGAAGAGTTCACGGAAGGTAAGTTGGATGTACCTGTGAAGATTACAGGTATTCCGGCTGGTTATTCACTGAAGATTTTTCCTGAAAAAGCTCAGGTGCGCTATCAGGTGCCGCTTTCCCGCTTCAATGAGATTTCGGCTAGCCAATTTGAAGTTTCTGTCGATGCCTCCGGACTACCATCTGCTGCCATTACTGT
>JBJSZR010000114.1:0-2802 GCA_046090385.1 Bacteroidota bacterium | reverse complement strand
CAATTCATCAGCAATCTTTCCGATAAAAAACTGAAAGAGGAAGCATATCAGGACGAAGGTCGAATTTATAATTACCGGTTTCATCGGTTTTGAACGGGATGGAAGTTCCATCGCTTCCGAAAAGCTCAATGGAGGCGCTCTTAATGGGCTCTTTGGTGTCAGCATCGAAAACACGACCGGAAATCGTGAAGACAAGTGGTGGCAGGTACCAGGTGTAAATATCGTCACCGCCTTTTCCGCTTGGTCTGTTGGATGCAAAAAAACCTTTATCGCCTACTGTTTCGTCCACGATATAGGCGAAGTCGTCAGAAGCGCTGTTCATAGGGTATTTCAGATTTTCCGGTTGCTTCCAACTGTTAGCTGAGCGCTTCGAACTGTAGATGTCCAATCCTCCCATGCCCATGTGCCCTTTTGAGGAAAAGTACAGGACTCCGTCAGCTGTGAGGAATGGGAACATGTCGTCATCGGGTGTATTGATCACAGCGCCAAGGTTGGTCGGTTTACCCCATGTTTTTTTATCCTTATCATATTTGGAAACCCAGATATCCTTTCCGCCTTGCCCTCCTGGCATGTCTGAGACAAAAAACAATTCTGTTCCATCATTCGAGAGGCAAGGTTGACCAACGGTTAGACTGTCTGATGCGAGTTGCATCAGCTTGGGTTCTTCCCACGTGTCGCCTTTTCGTATGGTGAAATAGATTTCACACGTACCGTATTTGCCTTTTTCGATTTCACAACGGGTGAAATACATTTCATTGCCTTTGGCATCAACGAATGCGGCACCTTCGTTCGCATTGGAATTGACGGGTTCAAGCATCGGACGTGGCGAACTCCATTTTCCCTTCTTATCAACGGTGGCTTCGAAAAGGTCTTGGAATTTTTCTCCGGTTCCTCCGTCATTCACCTTGCCCATCGCTTCGACCCTGGAGGAGGTGAAAATGATGCTACGGTGATCTTTTTTTGAGTAAACAGCTCCGAAGTCACTGTACTTGGTATTCAATGCAGCGAGATTATCCACGCGCGCCCTCGTAGGTTTATCACGCCATTTCTGCGCCTGCTCGCAAGAACGAATACCGAGGTCAGCGCGTCCGTCACTGGGTGCTGCAGCTTTGAATTTTTGATACTGAACAATGGCTTCCGGATACTTTCCGTTTGCTTTCAATGCGTCGGCATATCTAACGAATGCTTCCGGTTCCTTGATGTTGGCTTTGATCGCTTTTGCATACCACACTTCCTGGTTCTTAGTATCGTTAGTCATACGATAACACTCCGCGGTCTTGAAAACAATCTCGGCCTTCTTCGCCTTGTTCTTTTCCTTGGTAAAAGCTTTTTTGTACAAGTTCGCAGCGTCGTAGTAATCACCTTTCAAAAAAGCTTGATCGGCTTGATAAGTGGGTCCTCGCTGAGCAGTGGCAATCATCGTGGACAGCATTACTAAGGCTGTGAAAAACAGTCGTTTAGAGCAAATCATGGTTGTCTTTTGATTATTTGAGGTTGAATCCCTCAAGGGCAAAGAAAATACAATTTTCATGGATTCCCAAAGGGTCGGCAGGACTGATTTCAGATGAAAAAAGCCGGACCCGGCAGGGAACGGCTTTATACTCTATCGGTGTCAGATCGGTCAACGGATATTCACCAGTTCACGGTACTTGGCAATTGGCCACAGTTCGTCATCGATCAGCATTTCTAGTTTGTCAACGTTCTCACGGATAGGCTCGAAAAACGGACGGACTTTATCGCAGTAAAGAATCGCTCGCTCGCGTACTTCATCCACCTTGTTGGCTCGTTTGCGAGCTTCCACCATTGAGTCAACGCTCTTCTTGATGATGGAGATATGGCTGGAAATCTCCTTCAATTGTTCAAGCTGGGTTGCGTACATGTCTGTCTTCATGCCGATGTCCTGCAAGGCTTCTATATTGTTGGCCAGAATGGTCTGGTATTTCACAGCTGCCGGCAAAATATGATTGATAGCGAGATCGCCCATGATTCGTGCTTCAATCTGTATCTTCTTGATATAGGTTTCAAGCATGATCTCATGACGGGCTTCCGCTTCGCGATGACTGAAGATGTTCATGTCGGAAAAGAGCTTGAGCGATTTCTTTGTGACAAACGCATCCAATGCCATCGGTGTGGTCTGGATATTAGATAGGCCACGACGCTTCGCCTCTTTCACCCACTCGTCGCTGTAACCGTTTCCTTCGAACCGGATTGCTTTGGACTCGACGATATAACGGCGTAAAATCTTGAGGATGGATTCATCCTTTTTCGTGCCTTTGTTAATGAGTACATCGACCTCTTTTTTGAATGCAGCAAGCTGGTTGGAGACGATCGTGTTCAGGACGGTCATGGCACTCGAGCAATTGGCAGAGGAGCCGACTGCACGGAACTCGAATTTGTTTCCTGTGAAGGCGAATGGAGAAGTCCTGTTGCGGTCGGTATTGTCGAGGAGGATTTCCGGAATCTTGCCGATGTTCAGTTTCAGTTCGGTTTTCTCGTCGGGTGTCATTTTCTTTTCCGAAACACTCTTCTCAAGGTCGTCCAACACCTTTGATAATTGCGCACCGAGAAAAATGGACATGATCGCCGGAGGTGCTTCATTGGCTCCAAGGCGATGGTCGTTACTTGCCGATGCGATACTCGCGCGCAACAAATCTGCATGCTCGAATACTGCACGGATCGTATTGATGAAGAACGTGAGGAACATCAGGTTGCTCTTCGGGGTTGATCCGGGAGATAGCAGGTTCTTACCGGTGTTTGTGCTGAGGCTCCAATTGTTGTGTTTGCCACTGCCGTTGATTCCTG
>JBJSZR010000113.1:0-6097 GCA_046090385.1 Bacteroidota bacterium | reverse complement strand
TCATGATTTCAACAACCTCCTCAGCGGTGTTTTCGGATACATCGATTTGGCACACGACAGCTCTGTTGATCCGAAAACAAGACAATACATCAGCAAAGCGCTCACGACGATCGATCGTGCACGGTCGCTCACCCAAGATTTAGTAACCTATGCAAAAGGGGGCGCTCCTCAAAAGGCGGCAATGGTACTTGGAAAATGGTTACAGAATTGTGTGCTGTCTGTAATTGAATCGCGACCTGTAAAGCTGGAGTTCAATATAGAGGCTGATTTGCCGGGGGTTTTATTGGACGATCAACAAATGACGCGGGTTTTCGAAGTATTGATTGTGAACGCATATCAAGCCGCTGCGGAATTGGACCGAAAAGCCAAGGTCAAGATAAGCGCCAAACAAATAACCGTCAGCGACCGCGAAGTCGAAGGTCTCAGGGGCGGTAGCTATGTCAAAATTTCTGTCGCCGACAATGGCGGAGGTGTATCGGAATCGGTTCGGGATAAGATATTCGAGCCATATTTCAGTACGAGAGGGAAAGGACGAGGACTTGGGCTTGCGACATCTTTTTCAATCATTCAACACCATGATGGCGCATTACTCCTTGAGTCCTCAAAAGAATCTGGTAGTGTTTTTTCAATATATCTGCCGGCATTGCAATTCAGAGCGCCCGTTATAGATAAAACCAATAAGAAAGGTGATTCTGTTCAACGGTTATTGCTGATGGATGATGATGAATTCATCCTGGATGCATTTTCTGATGTTTTGATAAGTCTTGGGTACAGTGTCAAAAGTGTTAAAAACGGTCGCGATGCGTTAGACGTCATCTCAAAAGAACACAAAGAGCAACCATTCTCCGCCATCATATTGGATCTGCATGTTGAAAAAGGAGCTGGCGCACTCGAGGTGATTGGTGAAATAAGAACTCTAGTCGGCGATTTGCCGGTTTTTGTTTCCAGCGGCGCTTTGGATAATGAAGTGATGGTCCAGTTTCAACGTTTTGGCTTCACCGACAAAATAGACAAGCCTTATAAACGAAAAGAACTTTTATCCGTCTTGCGCAACCATATCGGCCGACACTAAAATAACTTTTGTTGTTCAAGGTTGTTCCTTAATTAATGGGAAAATACCTTGTAATAGGCGGAACATCCGGCATTGGAGCCGCAATAGTCAAACGGCTTTCAGGAGCTGGTCACGAAATCGTATCGACTTTTCGTAAAGCGGCTGGCGAAGCACTGCCCGGTGTTACGTACCATCAGTTCGACTCCCTGGATCGGTCCGGGCAAATTGATTTCGTTCCTGATGTGCTCGACGGCTTGGTCTACTGCCCCGGTTCGATTTCTCTAAAGCCTTTCAACAGGATTTCAACGGACGATCTTTTAAAAGATTACGAGTCTCAGGTTGCGGGTCTTTTAAGTGTGATGAAATCGGTCGCATCGAGACTGAAGGCTTCGGGAAACGCATCTGTTGTTACATTTTCAACCGTTGCCGTTTCGGTTGGAATGCCCTTCCATGCACAAGTTGCCGCGACCAAAGGTGCCGTTGAAGGTATGTCGAGAGCGCTGGCGGCTGAATTGGCGCCTATCGTCCGCGTCAATTGCATTGCTCCTTCATTGACCGATACGCCTCTCGCTTCTTCCTTGCTCGGCTCCCCTGAAAAAAGGGAAGGTGGCGCTCAACGACATCCGCTAAAGCGAATCGGAACGCCGGAAGATCTTGCCGCTATGGCTTATTTTCTGCTGTCACAAGAGTCTTCTTGGATTACTGGTCAGGTGTTGCACGTTGACGGTGGAATATCTTCCCTGCGATGATCTGTTTCGATCGCGATAAACTAGATGGTCTGGCCCGGTTTTACCGGGGCAATCTGTTGAATTGTGCAACGGGTGTCAAGCCCGCATTGCTTATCGGCACGAAATCCAAAAGCGGAAAATCGAATCTTGCGTTGTTCAGCTCAGTGTTTCATCTGGGCGCCGATCCTGCTCTGATCGGTTTCGTGCAGCGTCCATTGACGGACTTCAGCCATACGTATAAAAACATCATAGAGACCGGCCTTTTCACGATCAACCATGTTTCATCGTTTGATTCCGCTCGGGCGCATGCCACATCTGCTAAGTTCGATGAAGATGAATCCGAATTCAGCGCTTGCGGTTTCGAAGAAGAGTATGCGGGTGCGTTTTTCGCACCTTTCGTAAAAACATCGCCACTGCGGTTAGCGATGAGATTTGTCCGTCAAATTCCAATCGAGGAAAACAGCACACGGATAATGATCGGCGCCGTAGAAGAAATACAAGTTGATGAATCGTTATTGCTGGATGACGGAAACATAGATCCTGACCGGTACTCTCCGTTGGCGGTATTTGGTTTGGAAACCTATTTGGATTCGCGTGTTCTTGCGCGGTATGCATATGCAAAACCAGGCGTTTTTCCCCTTCCTTTAACTTGATCGATTTGCACAAAAAATCTTTTCTCCCTGAAAAAAAATGTACCGTATGTGGTCGGCCCTTCTCGTGGAGGAAAAAGTGGGCAAGGTGTTGGGCTGACGTGAAATACTGCAGTGACCGCTGCAGGAACAATCGAAATACGATAACAACTGCCCGATGATGTGTATTTTAGCACAACATTGATGCGCGACCTGTTACGTTACATACTTTACCGCACGACTCTTCGTGGAAAAAACAAAGCTGATACGAGCCGGTTCGCAGAGGCGAGCGGATATCGAAGGCTGCGAATCATCACGCTGCAAGGATTCAAAGATTCCTTTTTGCTGATGATCGGTGTTTTTGCTGCTGCGTTCGGATTAGAGGGATTTCTGATGACCAACCGATTCATTGATGGTGGAGTCACGGGCATTTCGCTGTTGATTGCTGAAACAACCGGCCTTCCGCTTTGGCCGCTTCTTGTGGTTATCAATGTTCCGTTTCTTCTTCTTGCCATAAGAGTAGTCGGAAAAACATTTGCGTTACGGGCTGCAATCGGCATTGCTGGCCTGGCGGCTGTTCTTGCATTTTGTTCCTTTCCTAATGTTACGGACGACAACCTGCTTGTGGCTGTTTTCGGAGGCTTCTTCATCGGAGCAGGTGTTGGTCTGTCAATCCGCGGAGGTGGAGTGATTGACGGAACCGAAATCCTTGCGATTGCAATAAGTAAAAAAATAGGCGCTACGATCGGCGACATCATCATATTGGTGAATATCATCGTATTTTCTGCGGCGGCCTATTTTCTGTCGGTGGAATCGGCGCTCTATTCGATGATCACCTATCTGGCCGCATCGAAAACAATCGATTTCGTATTGGAGGGCGTTGAGGAATATACCGCCGTTAATATCATTTCGCCCCACAGCGAAGATGTAAGACGTTTCATCGTGAATGAAATGGGCCGGGGGGTCACCATTTTTCAAGGCAGACGCGGTATGCGCGACAGTGCGGATAATCGTGAAGATGTTGACATCATCTTCACTGTACTGACGCGCTTTGAGCTAAATCGCTTGAATACGGAATTGAAAAAAATAGATCCGCACGCATTTGTCGTAATGCATTCAGTAAAGGACATTCAGGGCGGCGTGGTGAAAAAAAGACCTCACAAACATTGAAAAAAACCTATGAAAAAAACACTCCTCTTTCTCTTTTCAGTATTAATAAATGTCGTCTCTGTTTTTGGTCAAGAGTCAATACAAACAGACCGGCCCGATCAGACAGAATCGTCCTATCTGGTTCCCGCAGGCACCCTGCAATTCGAAAGCGGTATGAATTATGAGCGACCGGGGAACGGTTCAGAAGTGTTGGTTCATCCGACATTGCTCTGGCGACTTGGTCTGAATGATCGTTTTGAGCTACGGCTCATCTCCGATCTGACGACTCAAAAAATAAACGACGCCTCTTCGTTCGGGCTCGATCCGCTTGCCGTGGGGTTCAAAGCGAATCTATTGGAAGAGCGCGGCTGGATTCCTAGAACGTCCTTCATCGCACACTTGACCTTGCCGTGGGCGGCAACAGAAAACCGTATCGTCGACAATCACTATCCTGATTTCCGTTTCACCTTTTTGAATAATGTTTCTGAAAAAGTCGCTCTGGGATATAATGTCGGGGCGCAGTGGGATGGTATTTCTGCTTCTCCAACATTTCTATACACCCTTGCGCCATGTTTTGTGCTTGGGGAAAAACTGGGGTGTTATATAGAGGCCTTTGGATATTTTCCGGAGGATGGAAAAGCAGATCATCGTGTTGATGCCGGATTCACCTACTTGGTCAGCTCCGATGCCCAGTTGGATTTGTCAGCCGGAAAAACGCTTACCGAAACAAGTAGCGAAGCTTACTATGTATCTCTTGGTTTTTCCTGGCGCTGGAAACTTAAAAGGCAATAAAAAAGAGGGCGACCAATTGGGTCGCCCTCCTAATTCTTTCATAGAAAACCGTTTACTTCAATATCGCAGATCCAGCTCCTGCTAATTCTTTATCGACATACACTTCGACCAAATAAGTTCCGGGTGCGAATTTCTTGTCGTCCTTCTCTTCGTGAGAAATACAAACGTTCCTCTTGGTGCCGGTATAGTCAATCGAAGAAACCGCAGTGTAAAGCCTGGAGTCGCCGGATTTCGTGGTGAACTCGCCAGATCCCGTACTTCGGTTGCCGATTGTTTTACCTCCCGGTTCGGTGATGCATACATATACGTTACGGTTACCCGACTTCGCGATCTTGTTGTCCATGATGTCGAAGCAAACCTCCATCTTGTGTGTGCGTTTCGCCAAAGGCGTCACTACGTACTTGCCGTTGTCGCGACGCTTGAACATGCTGATCTTGATATATTCGGCCTTGAGTGCCGATGCTGTCTGAACTGTTGACTCCAGGTCTTTTGAAAGGGTCGCCACATTGTAGGTCAACTTCTGTTTCTCCGACACCAATTCGGTGTTTGCTCCTTTGAGCGAATCGTTCGCGACTATCAGGCTGTCGATGCGGTTAAGATAGTCCTGGACCAATGCCTGTAGTTCTGCTAACTGCTTCTTGAGCTTATCGCGCTGTCCTGAAACGCCTTTCATCTTTTTGGCCTGCTCGTCGATTTTAGCGTTCGCCTCTTTCAACAAGCTGTCAAGCTCTGCGTTTTTACCCTGATAGCTGTTTATTTCTGCCTTTGCTGCGGCGATTTCATTTTCAAAATTCACGCTGTCGACCTGCATCTCATCAACGCGTACTTCCAGGGTGTTGACCTCGGTTTCTTTGTTCATCCACAGGTAAATGTTAAGGCCTGCAGAAAGGAGAAAAAGCACGAGCCATAGCTTGTTGCTCTTTTGTCCTTGTTGATTGTTTTCCATTTTCAAATGTTGGTTTATCGGGTTGTTTAAAGTTCGTTTTTTACACAACGAAATTACTTCCGCGTTTATTCGATGTCATTGATCATGACACGAAAGTTATTAAACGTCTTTTGCACATAACATGCTTCATATCCCGATGCGCATATGATGTTTATCAGGGTTTTATCGTGCGATATTGAACCTATCTTTACGGGACTTCATGTTCCGTCCAAAAACATGTGAGCGACCTGATATGGGAAACAAAAACAAGAAAAAGGTCGGTGATCCGGTCAAAGAATTTCTACTGGCGGCCGTTTTCCGCCTGTTCGATGAGCATCCGGGTCGTGCGTTCAACCATAAGCAGATAGCAAAACAGTTGCGCGCACCTTTTCTTGAATTCATTAAAGATTTTGTCGGACAGGAAATCCAGCTTCCCGACCTGTTGGAAATGCTAAAACAGGACGTACAGTCCGTGCTACTGGAACTTACTGCACGGGAAGAGTTGATGGAAACGGAGCGGGGTCGTTTCAAGCTCAAACCTAAACATGCATATCTTGAAGGGGTCATCGACATAACTTCAAGTGGGGCCGCCTATCTGCTATCGGAAGAGGAAGAGGACGGCGATGTGTATATCGCACCGCGTAATGTGAACAATGCGCTTCATGGCGACCGGGTCAGGATTTTTCTGTATGCGCAACATAAGAAACAACGATTGGAGGGAGAAGTCGTTCAGATCATCGAACGTGCGAAAAACGAATTTGTGGGGACGCTACAACAATCGGGGCGCTATTCATTCGTAGTTCCTGACAGTCCTAGTGTGCCT
>JBJSZR010000112.1:0-3444 GCA_046090385.1 Bacteroidota bacterium | reverse complement strand
GCAACATGCAAGTCTTCGATCATTCATTCAATGGTGGGACAGTAACAACAAGGTCAGGGAGCAATCGGTTGTCATTCCGGAAAACGAGAATGCAATCCGAATCATGACAATCCATAAATCGAAAGGACTTCAGTTTCCGGTTGTGATAATGCCCTTTACAGACTGGGATATGCTATCGAGATCGGGTAACATCGTTTGGTTGACCTCTGAAGAGAATCCATATGTCAAGTTAGGAAAGATGGGAATACCTGCTTCCCCGATCCTGTCTGAATCTGTATTTGAAAATGACTGGAGACGTGAGCAGTCCAACAGTGTCATCGACAATCTGAATCTGATATATGTGGCTTTCACACGACCGGAAGAAGAACTTTATATTTTCAGTCCGATGCCTTCGGAAGATGCTCTCAAAAAAGGCGAGACCAATACTATCAGTAAACTGATTTTTCACACCTTGCAAACAGCCGGTATGCCTCCGGAAACGGATGGGATATTGAAAAGAGGAACCGCGCCAGAAAATTTCATTCCTAAATCGGAACATCTCGTTTCAGAACCACTCACCTCCTACCCGGTCAACCGTTGGCAGGATAAGATCAGGGTTTCATCTCGCACTAGAAAACTTGCCGATCTTTTGAAGGAGCGGTCTGCAGAAAAGACACGTTATGGCGTGCTTGTACATGAATTGCTTTCAACCATAGGAACACTTGAAGATGTGGAGCCCGCATTGGATAAAATCCGGTTTGATGGACTTTTACCGGAAGATGAAAAAGAACAATTGAAATCGATTGTACTTGAAGTGACTTCACATCCTGATATAAAACGGTTTTTCGAAACAGACTGGGAAATAAAACGGGAATCAGAGATACTCACTCCTGAAGGTGAAATGTTCCGTCCCGACCGTACATTGACAAAGGGAAAAGAAGCAGTGCTGGTTGATTTCAAAACAGGATCGGCAAGCCCGGAACATGAATCACAATTACTCAACTACTGCTCCTTACTGAAAAGCATGGGCTATGAAAGTGTAACCAATTATCTGGTCTATCTCAAAGACGGTCCGAAGGTTGTAGAAGTTTTTTGAACATGTAGTAATGCTCCTCCCCCCTGATGAAACAGAATAACCATCATTCGTCAGTCTTTTTTCATCGCTTAAATTCATAAATTCGCACATTAATCTCTTAAAAATGTCGAACGCCATCTCACAAGTTCCTGCTGCTATCAACGAGCCTGTCTTGAATTACGCATCAGGAAGTCCTGAACGAGTCGCTCTCAAAGCCATGTTGAAAGAAATGAGAAGCACAGTCATGGATATTCCCATGTATATCGATGGCAAAGAAATCCGAACCGGAAAAACCTGCAGGATCGCACCTCCACACGACCACCAACATACGGTTGCCAATTATCATCAAGGCGACAAGACTCACGTCTCACTGGCTATCGATGCTGCGCTTAAAGCCAAAGCTGCATGGTCTGATTTATCGTGGGAACACAGAGCATCCATTTTCCTTAAAGCCGCTGATTTACTGGCTGGACCTTATCGTGCGGCGATCAATGCAGCTACGATGATCGGGCAAAGCAAAAATGCTTTCCAGGCTGAAATTGATGCTGCGTGTGAAATGATAGACTTCCTTCGATTCAATGTCCAGTTCATGCGTGAAATTTATACGCAGCAGCCCGTAAGCTCTAAAGGGATTTGGAACCGAATAGAGCATCGTCCATTGGAGGGATTCGTTTTCGCTTTGACCCCGTTCAATTTCACAGCTATCGCCGGTAATCTTCCCACTTCAGCAGCCATGATGGGTAATACGGTTGTTTGGAAACCTGCGAATACACAGATTTACGCAGCCTCATTATTGATGAAGATTTTCCGTGAAGCGGGAGTCCCCGACGGTGTCATAAATCTTGTTTATGTATCCGGGCCGGATGCAGGTGAAGTCATATTCAATCATCCGGATTTTGCTGGAATACACTTCACGGGTTCAACCGGGGTGTTCCAGGGAATATGGAAGACCATAGGAGATAACATCCATCGTTATCGTTCCTACCCTAGAATCGTAGGGGAGACTGGCGGTAAAGACTTCATCATGGCTCATCCGTCTTCCGATGTCGCGGCACTTGTGACTGCGTTGTCAAGGGGAGCCTTCGAATACCAAGGCCAAAAATGTTCGGCGGCTTCCCGTGCCTACATACCAAAAAGCCTTTGGTCCTCCGTAAAAGAAGGGCTGCTACGCGATATATCATCGTTTAAAATCGGACCTACTGAAGATTTTTCGAATTTCATCAATGCAGTGATCGATGAGAAATCGTTCGACAAATTAGCCAGGTACATCGATGAAGCCAAGAAAAGTCCAGATGCGGACATCGTCGCCGGTGGCACCTATGACAAATCAACCGGATATTTCATACACCCTACGATCATACATGCCAAGCGCCCTGACTACGTGACCATGTGCGAAGAGCTTTTCGGGCCTGTCCTTACTGTTTTTGTTTACGAAGACGATAAGTTCGAAGAAACGTTGGATATCTTGGATCGCACGGGGGTTTATGCGCTTACTGGATCCATATTTTCCCAAGACAGATATGCGATTGATATCGCTTGTAAACGACTTTCTAATGCCGCCGGCAACTTTTACATTAACGACAAATGCACTGGAGCCGTGGTCGGTCAACAACCGTTTGGTGGAAGCCGTGCATCAGGCACCAATGACAAGGCCGGGTCGGCATTGAACCTTTTGCGCTGGGTATCTCCGCGCGCCATCAAGGAGACATTCGTTCCTCCTACTGATTATCGGTATCCGTTCATGCAGGAATCTTAAAAAAACTGTTCGGTTTCTGATCGACTACAAACGCATGCATTCTTCCGGAAGGATGACCTATCCCGACAGCGGGATCATCCTTGCGTGTCTTTTTCTGATAGGAGGAGTATCAGGCAGCTTCGAAGCCATTTGGCCTTATATACTTCCTGGAAAAGTTGCAGGAATCGATATAGCGTTCTGGGGTATGGGGCTATCTGCCGGTTCTTTACTGATCGCCTTCGGCAGCATTTCATATTTGATTCTCCGCAGCCCCCTGCTCAAAAATAACGTCCATCGTGATTACCTTATCGTAAGTATTCTGGTTTTCGTCTGTTATTTCATGATAGCGGAGCGCCGGATTTTCGATGCGCCTTTCTGGGATGACTTCAATGCGCTCTTGGAGTGGTTCATACCTCGCAAGGCCGGAAAAGCTGAACCATTTCTTTCTTTATTGGAGGCCTACTGGGAATGCAAACCCGCAGTGCCCAGACTTATCAGCGTTTTCTTAAACAGTATTGCAGGAGAACACTTTCTGCAAATTCAGAAATACTTCAACGGGCTATTGCTCATATCAATCGCTTCCTTATTGTCAAATGATCAAGATCCGAAAAACGGAAGATCGACTTTATTCATAGTTTCTCTGTTGTTATTATTC
>JBJSZR010000111.1:0-1416 GCA_046090385.1 Bacteroidota bacterium | reverse complement strand
AATATTTTATTACAAATGCATCCGGTAAGATGGTTTGTAAGCTTGCATCCTGTTTTGCTTATGATGACTCGCCTTCAGGAGGTGCTTTTCCGCTTTCTTCTTTCATGAATGAAAATAGAATGCAAGTGGTTGTTCCGGTTGAATGGTTGAATGATCCCCTTCGTACTTATCCTGTATTGATAGATCCTGTCATAACAACTCAAGGGATATTGCCTGATGGATCAGGTGGAGTAGAGGGCACCAGATATTCCCCGGTTTGTTGGGCAAACGGTTGTGATTACCGACTAATAGTTCCGACACCTCCCAATGCGCGGCTTATCCGTGTGCTTACATCCTTTGAATATTATGCGGCTACAGGTCGTTGTCAGGCACAAGACGGCGGTTACAGTATCTCCTTGAACAGTTGCACCGCTCCTTCTGCCGCACCGGGTGTTTTCACGTGTGCATCACCCTTGTCAAATTTTTACTGCGGCCTCACCGATTTCGATATCACCTCCGATCTGGTGTCTTGTCTTCCTCCAAGTCAATGCGGTTCAGTGAACCTTTCTTTTGATCTTCATTTTTTCAGGTGCAATAACGATCCCGATACGAATTGTTCCGCAGCTTGTATCAGTGCTTCACAGCCTTGGATCATCACATTGGAAGCCCGAGACCTTGAGATTCCATTCATCACCTCGTCACAGCAAATCTGCCAGGGAAATACAGTGGAGATTGTCGCAGTGCCTGACTATGGAATAGGTCCTTATGCTTTTTCATGGTCTCCAATCGCTGGTAATTCTGACACACTGAACATAAATGCCGCCTCTACAGGTACCTATACGGTCACAGTCACTGATGCTTGCGGAATTATACGGACAGCCAGCTCGGATGTCACAGTGCTGCCTGCTCAGAACCCCGGTTTTTCAATCAGCGATACGGTGGTTTGCACTGATCAGGCAATACAGCTTTCAGGCGCTGGAGGTAATCCGGTGACATCCTATGATTGGATCGTCCCTGGAGCGGGAGTTCCTAATGGTGTGATTGACGATGTCGTCAATCCGGTCATTCAGTATCCCTTGCCGGGTGTTTTTCCTGTAACATTAAGATATTCATCGGCAGGATGTCAGGACGATTCAACGGTCACTGTACGGGTCACTGCTCCCATTTCTGCCCAGGTCGTGCTTTCATCCAATCCTTCGGGTGTCATTTGTATCGGTGATGCTGTCATATTCACAGCCACGGATTTGACTAGTTCGATTAATCCGAATTTTTCATTTTATCTGAACGGAACCAATGTCCAAACAGGGATATCGCCTGTTTATTCAGGTGGTGCATTCCAGAACGGCGACTTGGTCCAGGTTGTGATGAGCAGTAATGGGAGCTGTATTTCTCCTTCATCTGATACCGCCTCTTTGTTTGTTGCCACAACTGGCGCAG
>JBJSZR010000110.1:0-1283 GCA_046090385.1 Bacteroidota bacterium | reverse complement strand
TGTATCCAAGTTGTGGTCCCTGATAATCTGTATTCAGCCTCATAGTTTATAGCATTCGGCACAGGCGCCCATTCCAGCCGGGCAGTAGTCGCATTTATATTGGTTGTTGTAGTGCCGATCGGTTCGGAGCCACCTGAAGCTATACAAGTGGAATTTGTCAGTCGTTCCCTGATCACGCTACCTGGCTCTGTGCCGAACCCTTTGCTGAAATTGATGCCCTGAGTCGTCAAATGGCAATAGCTCATGATCGTCCCTCCGTTCTGAGGCGTCGGTCCGGGACTACAACCACCGTCTGATGAATAGCAATTGTCAAGTGGTCCGGTAGTTCCATCGGCTCTCTGCCATCCGCACCAATGGGTATGGTTGGACCCGAAATTGTGCCCCAGTTCATGTGCCAAGACTTCAACGGACCATGAATAGGAGGGTGCATTGTTGAAGAAAGTCAGAATACTGCTGACACCGTGAGCATAATCCTTGTTGCATAACACATCCAGAAAAGCCATGCCACCACCGATTGATCTCGTTGTCAGGAAATGACTTAATGTACCATTGAAATTACTCCCTTTGGTAGTGCGAAAAGCAGTCAGCAGTTCACCTGCTGTTGATATGCTTGAGTAGGGGTCGTCTGAAGTCCATACCTTGATTTCTTGAATTTGCAGGTCGATATTTTCGCTTTGATACAATGCCGATACTTGATTCATAAGTGCACTGATGTAATCCGCAGTTGCGACAGCATTCTGCTGGAAATCTCTGAAAATCTTGTAGTCGCATTCAAGTGACACTTTGACGGTTTTGCAAGCAATTCCTTGAGTATTATTGTCAATTTCCGTCATCTTTCTCCCTGGCACTTCGAGAATTCCACATGAAAAACCGCTGATTGATCCGCTGGATTCGGATTTCCTGAAAAGATATTTACCGTTTTCTTCTTCAATTGCTGCTATTTCCCATTGACTTCCTTCTTCTACGATCAATCCGTGAAGTTTGCCGTTGATGAAGCTGAGCGATGAAATGGCACCGTTACCATCGTTGTATAAACCTCTGTAATGTATTCCTGCCTCATATGGCAAAGTAGCAATATCAGTTCCAAGCAGACTCAACTTGAAATCATCAGTATGTAAACGAACTCGGGTCATTCGAATCGTTTTACCAATACCTGTTTCCAGATCGAAATAGTTAGGTGCTTCGTTGATTATACGATCCATGTACGACTGATCGGCAGTCGCTTCGAACTCTTCACTGTTTCGTTGGTATGGATCATTCAGATTGATTTCAAAAAGCCGTAT
>JBJSZR010000109.1:0-1242 GCA_046090385.1 Bacteroidota bacterium | reverse complement strand
GTGACTCCAGACCTGGATGGGATGTACACGCGATGGATATCTCGGAAGCAGCCTTGAAAGTCGCCCAATCAAACGCTAAAAAGATGAAAGTCCGGGTGGAATTTCATCTGCTCGATATGACCTCTCCCTCTCTCATAGATGTATTCAACACAGCCAGTTTCGATTGCATTGTCAGCAATCCACCATACATACCGGTTTCAGACAAAAGAAATCTTGATTCGCGTGTAAAGGATTTCGAGCCGGATTTGGCACTTTTTGCACCGGATGATGATCCTCTCCGATATTACAGGCACATATCCTTTTTCGCGCTTCATGCATTGAAGCCGAACGGTTTTCTCTTTTTGGAAGTCCATGAAAATTATGCAGAGGCTACTGCTGAATTATTGGAGGCCGATCTTTGGTCAGGTGTCATTGTGCGAGAGGATATATTCGGTAAGCCAAGAATGATTCGTGCGACCCGTTGAGGCTTGTGATAAAAGCTATTCGGCTTCAACAATTACCTTTGTGTTGCTAATTTACCGTCATGACATCCGAACAGGTCCAGAGCCGCATCAAGCAGTTGTCCGTTGAGATCGAGGAGCATAACCACCGTTATTATGTTCTCGACAAGCCTGTCATAAGCGACTTCGAATTCGATAAATTGTTGGAAGAGTTGATCATCCTTGAAAAAGACTTTCCTCAATTCGCCTCTCCGTTATCTCCGACTCAAAGAGTTGGTGGCACAATCACCAAACAATTCAATACGGTGGTTCATAGGTATCCGATGCTTTCCCTTGGAAACACCTACAACGAACAGGAATTAGCTGATTTTGATGAGCGCCTCCGAAAATCTGTCGGTGATGATTTTCATTATTACTGCGAACTCAAATTCGATGGTGTTGCAATCGGGCTCACGTACATAAATGGGAAGCTGGAGCGGGCCGTGACACGTGGCGATGGAGTCCAGGGAGATGATGTGACCGCCAATATCAAAACCATCAAAAGCATTCCCTTGGTACTGACTGGCACTGATTATCCGGATGAATTCGAAATAAGAGGTGAGGTATTCATGCCATTGAGCTCATTCAATCGTATAAACAATGAACTCGCCTCTCAACTTCGTAAAGATGGTTATGATGACGAGGAAATCGCCGAAAAACTTTTCAAGAATCCGCGTAATGCCGCATCCGGTTCTGTAAAAATGCAGGACTCCTCACTTGTAGCCCAAAGAGGATTGGACTGTTACCTCTACTTGGTGCTTGG
>JBJSZR010000108.1:0-1239 GCA_046090385.1 Bacteroidota bacterium | reverse complement strand
GGATGCCAGTGCCTTGCAGCGTGAAATCTCAGACAAGCTGCGGCAGTTGATGTTCACCCGCAACCGCATTGTGCTTTCCACCTCTTCCGGAACCGGGCTTATGGAGGGTGCGATAAGATCGATGACCAGAAAGCGTGCGATTGTTTTCGCAGTGGGTGCTTTCGGAAAACGCTGGCACGAATTGGCCGTACTCAACGGAATCGATGCAGACCTTCACCTGGAAGAATCAGGTAATCCCACATTACCTGAAACTGTGGATCGTTATCTGAAATCAGGAAAATACGATGTCGCTACCGTCACACACAATGAAACGTCCACCGGCATCATGAATCCTGTTGAAGCCATTTCTGAGGTTATGTCAAAGTATCCTGATGTGGTTTGGATGGTCGACACGGTAAGCTCTCTCGGCGGCGCCAAGATCGAAGTCGATCGGAATGGAATCGATGTATGCATCTCTTCCAGTCAAAAAGCATTGGCACTCCCTCCTGGCCTTGCGCTTGCTTCGGTTTCTGAAAAAGCAGTCGCCCGTTGCAAGGAAATAGGGCAAAGGGGCTATTACCTCGATATCGGAAACCTGGTGAAATATGTCGATGAGAAAGACCACCAGTATGCCTGTACTCCTTCACTTTCCCATATGTTCGCAATGGATTATCAATTGGACAGGATTATCAAGGAAGGAATTGAAAGTAGATTCATACGTCACATGGAGATGGCCGAATTCATGATCAATTGGGCAAGTCACTTCTTTGAAACATATCCTATGCCTGGCTTCGAATCCCTGACAGTCACCTGCATCCGGAATACCCGAAAAGTGGACGTCAAACATCTGAATGAAGAGCTTGGAAAACGAGGTATGCAACTATCTAACGGTTACGGCGATCTCAAAGATCTGACCTTCCGTGTTGCACACATGGGAGAGCTTACACTCGACGATATGGCAGAAGTCACTCAAGCCATGGAAGAAATTCTAGGTCTGCAATGACGGCTCAATCAAACTCCAAAAAACAATAATTAAAACCGATCCGCTATGGCTGATATAAAACCATTCAAAGGCATACGTCCGGAGGCCACACTCGTCACCCGTATCGCTTGCAAACCCTATGATGTTTTGGATGAAAAGGAAGCCCGACTGGAAACAGCATGTGCGAATCAGTCGTCTTAACTACGAACCGGTCTTTTTTGCATATCCCAAAGCCGGTGAACTTGATGTAATCGTTGCTGAACAGATCAAGTCAAAGC
>JBJSZR010000107.1:0-2645 GCA_046090385.1 Bacteroidota bacterium | reverse complement strand
GGTATGATTCATTAATACCGTATTAAGATTCAATTGGGCAGGCGGAGTCCCTTGATTGTAATTTTGCAAAGTAGAGCCGTTGAATTCTAGTGTGGAGGGATTTTGGTATGTGGCATCTCCAGAAGAGTTCAAGAAATCGCCTGCGATCTTTATATACCGGCTGTTACTATGGAAGATAGAAGTGCTGTTTGTTGTAGTAAATGATCCGCCTATATCGATATCGTTGTTCAAAAAGACAGTTCCTGAAAGTTTGTTTACGACAAGACTAGGAAATTTATCAGGTCCGACAAGAGCACCCGAAATAGTTTGTAACAGGGCGGTTCCGACGAATTCAATTGTTGCACCAGGATTAGCGACTAATGATCCTGCATTTGAAAAATTACCACATACCTGCAGAACCGATCCAGCGAGCAAAGTGAGTGTAGCACCGGGATTGATGGTAAGGTTATTCACATTGTAAGTGCCCGGGGCAAGTACCGGTTGATTTACGGATGAGGGGCCGATGGTTGCATTCACTCCACAAACCGGAGCAGCGCATCCACCCCAATTACTTTGCAATCCCCATTGAGTATTCGTTCCACCCGTCCATACTACCGATCCCACTGAAGGACTTGTATAATTGATCGGTGCAGTGGCATCGAAATTAAGCGTGAAGCCTGACGTACTGTTAGAGAAGTTTGATATGACCAACAGGTAGGTTTCACCAGCGAAAACGTTTATCTGGGGCTCGTAAGCGAAATCAAAACCGGGATAAGCCGGTGGTGCATTACCAAGCGTACCGTATAAACCTGTGACACCCAGTGCTGAATAATTGCATGCTACAGGAACAGTGCCGCCTGCAATGGTTACACAGGTGGACGTGATAGTAGAGCCCGCAGGTACTCTCCAAATTGCAAAGTCATAATCCGTAGCAGTAGTGCTGGGGGCACCCGCCCAGTTGTTGGGCACTATATTGAATTGCAATACGCCGTTAGCCGATATGGGAATAGTGTACCAGGCTGATCCGCGTTCCCCTGATATAAGGCAGGTGCCGCTTCCGTTAAAATCGCATGAGTTACCGAAGGCCTGGTAACCCGGATCACCGATAAGGATGGTGGTATCACACACCGGATTCGGAGTGATGCACTCCTGCCCTGCTGCAGGCGGGAATTGCTGCGAACCGTCAATTGCCATGATATCAAAAGAGCCTGTGATACTGTTTTCACCATCCACCACCACGAAATAGGTCGTATTTGCAACAAGTCCAGTGACAGCCAATTCAGAATTCAGGTAGGATGAAGATCCACATGAAGGAGCGTTGGCGTTGCATGCTACCAATGTAAGAGCTGAACAGGAGGCTCCGCTATAGATTCCGATTTGGGTATTCGTATTACTTCCAAGAGTCGTTCTTATGCGAAGTGCACCTGAGGCCGGAGCAACCACTCGGTACCATACGGAGTTGATGGTGCCCGATGTCCAGCAGGTCGGAGGAGTTGGCTCACTGATCGATCCTGCGCATGCATTACTGCCGGAAAGGTTTACGCCAAGTGGAAGGCTTGTGGCATTACAAGGTAAATCATTGGAAGGTGATGTGCCG
Source organism: Bacteroidota bacterium (assembly GCA_046090385.1). GTDB lineage: Bacteria > Bacteroidota > Bacteroidia > AKYH767-A > 2013-40CM-41-45 > Pollutiaquabacter. The sequence goes on along the minus strand of JBJSZR010000107.1, from coordinate 1,069 downwards.
GATGCTGCAATTGAAAGATTGTAAGTCGCACTGGAAGGTGGTGCCCAAGTATCAACTATGATATAATAGGTGCCTGCTGCTGGAAGACTTACGGAACTTGAGAGGCTGTTGGATCCCCCGTTCGAAGAAATACAGATACCTCCGGAGCCCGGACAACCGCTGTAAATCTGATAACCGATCAACGAAGTACTTGCACCTGTCAGAGCGACGCTCAGGCATTGGGGACTAGCTGTTGTGAAGGCGTATACCCGGTCTTCTCCAGATTCATACAAAGTTCCGCAAGAACCCGCAGTGGTATTCACATAATCATTACCATAGCAAGCGGTAGTTTGATTGCTTGCGTTGAATGGTAAAGAGATCATCGGGGCATTGGCACACGTAGAGCCAGGAAGAGGTCCTGATGAGGATGCTACGCAGCTGATTGCTGCGACCCATCCGGTTGCATTGATAGAGCCATCGGAGGTGAACTGCATGGTCAGGCATCCGTTGGTAGCCGTTGATGTGATAGCGCAGGGTGACTGAGCACCAGTAAAAGAACCGATAAGGGAGCCGGCTGAACTGCTTCCACTATAAATCGTAAGCAGATCACAGCAGGATTCAAGATTCAATGCTGAAAAACTCAGCTGGACATATTGACCGGGTGATGACGGACAAATGGTAGTCGTGGAATTTTCGGAGTTTCCGTAATTGCTTGTAGGACCACCGGAGTCATAATAAAATCCAGAGCAGGCCGTATAGGATGCATTGGGAGCTTGTACGATGCAACTGCCGCCTGTGGTGAAAGTCCAGACCTGACAATTTGTTGCGGCACCGGCAGCGTTTATGGGAACTACACGCCAATAATAAGTAGTATTCGGAATCAGATTTCCAGGATTATAGGAAGTGACATTGCCGATGTTGGTGCCGTTTAGGAGGTTGTTCGGAGGATTATTTGTCCCGAGAAACAACTGATAGCCCGAAGGTGCACTGCCACCTGGAGGGGCCGTCCAGTTGAGCGTAAGTCCGTTGGTGCATGCTCCCGTTGCACCGTTAAGCGGTGAAGCAAGATTTGCGCAGGAAGGCAGACAAG
>JBJSZR010000106.1:0-988 GCA_046090385.1 Bacteroidota bacterium | reverse complement strand
CCGGAAGAGCGGCTTTTCTTATACCATCAGACAGGATCAATTGTCCCACCACAAGCGTGGCGAGAACAAAGAGCTTCCCGAGTTAAGGGCGTTCGGATTGTTCTGACGTTCGCTGGTAGGATAGATATAGCGACGAGGAATACCTGTAGTCGCACCTGCGTTCGGTTGTAAATCAGGTAATCCGGTGCGACGCCAGTCGTTATAGGATTCAGGCTGCAGGTAATTTGCCACATACTTCTGGGTCATGATGAGCGCGAGCTTGTCCTGACTGGTGCCGGACCACACGACATTAGCTGCCTTGTAAGTGGTGGCGTCAGCAGGATCGACTTCTAACTTGTTCATACTGGCATCTACAGCTGCATCAAGCGCTGCTTGAGCTGCAGCATCATTACCAAGAAGAAGATTGGCTTCTGCTTCGATGAACTTCTGCTCATGGTAGGTCATGAATGGAACAGCTGCGCCGTCAGCCATATAGAAGGCAGAAGGGAAACCTGGTGCATAGTAGTCGCCGTTCACATCAATCATCTTAGCGAAGCGTGGATCGTTGGATGACTGCAGGAAGTCGGTGTGGAAACAGCCGATGCCATAATAGTAATCCAAAGTCGAGTAGGAGATATCAGCACGCTGATCGATGTATTGGAACCATGGGCTCTGATAAGCTACACCGAAGGTGAATTGAGCGTCATCACTTGATGAGGCAAGGCCTCCTGCGTTGATGGCTGCCAAAGCCGCTGTTGCCGCAGCGGTAGGATCCTTCTTGGTGGTATGAATGGCTACACGAGCCGCAATTGCATGAGCGAATTGCTTCCACTTACCCAAATCTCCACCGTATACCAGGTCATCAACGCCTGGAGCCAGAAGATCGTCGGCTGTGTTGTCCAGATCCGAAATCCCGGTGTTCAATAAGTCAGGAATGATATCGGTATAGATATCTTCCTGGCTGTCGTAAGCAGGTGTGGTGTTTTCATTACCCTGGAATGCCTCACGG
>JBJSZR010000105.1:0-3794 GCA_046090385.1 Bacteroidota bacterium | reverse complement strand
GGCATCTGGCCGCCTTCGAAGCCACGCTTACGGCTGTAGCCGGAACGGGACTGGGCACCTTTATGGCCACGGGATGCTGTACCGCCAGAACCGGAGCCGGCACCACGTCCTAGACGCTTGTTATCTCGTACCGAGCCTTTGGCAGGCTTGAGTGTGGAAAGTTTCATAGGTCTTTTTCCTTTTTATCGTTTTTGGTTCAGACAGCCTTGACTTCTACAAGGTGCTGCACCTTGTTAACCATTCCTTTTATCTGAGGAGTCATCTCCAGCTCCACCGAACGATGAAGCTTGTTAAGGCCGAGTGCCTTCAATGTCCTCTTCTGGTTTTCCGGACGATCGATACCGCTTCGGACCAGTGTTATTTTCATTCTTGCCATGACGCTGATTATTCTTCTTGTTTAAATTAACCATTGAAGACTTTTTCCATCTTAAGACCGCGATGCTGAGAAACCGTAGCGGGATCACGCATCTGAGCGAGCGCATCTATGGTAGCTTTCACCACGTTATGAGGATTTGAACTACCCTTTGATTTAGCCAATACATTATGGATACCGACGCTTTCGAGTACGGCTCGCATAGCTCCACCGGCGATTACACCGGTACCGGGTGCGGCTGGCTTCAGAAACACATAAGCACCCCCGAATTTACCATGAGCCTCATGAGGAATGGTACCTTTCATGACCGGAACCTTCACGAGGTTCTTCTTGGCATCGTCGATTCCTTTCTGGACGGCATCGGATACTTCCTTGGCTTTGCCAAGTCCATGACCGACTACTCCATTCTCATCGCCGACAACGATGATGGCTGCGAAGGTGAATGCACGACCACCTTTGGTCACTTTCGTGACACGGTTCACACCGACCAAACGATCTTTCAGTTCGATTTCGCTGGATTTGACTCTCTTTACGTTGGATACAGACATGATTCTGATTGCTTGCTGATGAATTAGAACTGAAGACCTCCTTCGCGGGCACCTTCTGCCAAAGCCTTGACTCGGCCGTGATACAGATAACCGCCTCGATCGAATACGATACTGCTGATGCCGTTCTGGGTCGCTTTGGATGCCAATGACTTTCCTACCTCACGGGCAAGATCGACTTTGGGGGCCTTCATGTCCAGCATTGATTTATCGCGTGTGGAAGATGCGACCAAGGTCACGCCATTCACATCGTCAATAAGCTGGGCATAAATTTGCTTGTTACTGCGGAACACGGAAAGTCTCGGACAAGAGGAAGTCCCTTTGACTTTCTTGCGGATGCGATAACGGATATTCCTTCTTCTGGATTGCTTGTTCAACATGATACTAATTATTTTTTGGCTGCGGACTTGCCGGCCTTACGACGGAGAGACTCATTTACGAACTTCACACCTTTTCCTTTGTAAGGTTCAGGCGCACGGAGAGAGCGGATTTTCGCCGCTACTGCACCAAGAAGTTGCTTATCGACACTTTCAAGCGTGATGATCGGATTTTGACCTTTTTCCTGCTTTGTACTCACTTTGACTTCTGCAGGGATTTCAAAAATGAAATGGTGCGAATACCCGAGAACCAAATCGAGCATTTGACCCTGGCTGGAAGCCTTGTAACCGACACCCACCAATTCCTGCTCCTTCTTGAATCCTTGCGAAACACCGGTCACCATATTGTTGATGAGAGCACGATAAAGACCATGCTGTGCACGATGGTGCTTTGCTTCAGTGACGCGTTCTACTGTAACGACATTCCCGTCAACCTTGACGTTGATACCATCGTTTATCTTCTGGGCGAGTTCGCCTTTGGGCCCTTTGACGTGGACCATACGGCCATCGATCTTCACCTCGACTTTTGCCGGGAGTGTGATCGGGAGTTTACCTATCCTTGACATGATTTCAGGAATCTTATTGGATTAATAGACATAACAAAGAACCTCACCACCTACATTCTCCTTACGAGCCTCCTTGTCGGTCATCAATCCTTTCGAGGTGGAAAGGATAGCGATTCCCAAACCATTAAGGACACGGGGCATGGAATCCACGCCAGCGTACTTACGAAGACCCGGCTTGGAGATACGCGTAAGGTTGCGGATAGCGGGAGCTTTGGTGACAGGATGATATTTCAGAGCGATCTTGATGATACCCTGCTTGTCATCTGTTTCGAATTTATAATCGAGGATGTAACCTTTCTCCTTGAGGATTTTGGTCATCTCCTTCTTCATGTTGGATGCCGGGATTTGTACGACACGGTGGTTGGCCCTTACGGCGTTGCGTACCCGGGTGATGAAGTCTGCTATAGGATCAGTCATCGTAGTGATTTGTTAGATTCTTGTTTAGGTTGATCGACGAACGGTTACCAGCTGGCTTTGGTGACACCAGGGATCTTGCCTTCCAGCGCCATCTTACGGAATATGTTTCGGGAGATACCGAAAACACGCATGTATCCGCGAGGACGTCCAGTCAGTTTGCAGCGGTTATGCTGGCGGATCGGGGACGCGTTCTTTGGGAGCTTGTCAAGCGCGAGGTAATCACCTGACGTCTTGAGTGCAGCACGCTTGGCTGCATAACGGGCAGCAAGTCGCTGGCGTTTTACCTCCCGGGCTTTCATCGATTCTTTTGCCATTGTATCGGGTCGATTTCGGATTAGTTATTATTGGTACGGAACGGGAAGCCGAATTCCTTCAGGAGTTCAAGAGCCTCTTCATCTGTTGTTGCACTGGTGACGAAAGTGATATCCATTCCTGTGATCTTATTCACTTTGTCGATATCGATTTCAGGGAAAATGATCTGTTCGGTGACACCAAGAGTGTAGTTGCCACTCCCATCGAATCCTTTGGAATTGATGCCACGAAAATCACGGATACGAGGCAGAGCCACAGAAATCAAACGGTCAAGGAACTCGTACATCTTCACATCACGCAGGGTGACACGGGCTCCGATATTCACACCGACACGTAGCTTGAAGTTAGCAATGTCTTTACGCGACTTGGTCGGAACAGCCTTCTGCCCAGTGATGGTCGAGAGTTCAGTGAGTGCATACTCCACCAACTTCTTGTCACTGACGGCGTCGCCTACGCCCTGGTTCACGCAAATCTTCATCAGACGAGGAACCTGCATGGAACTCTTGTAGTTGAATTTTTTCTGGAGAGCCGGTACTACTTCTTTCCGGTATTTCTCCTTGAGTCTCGGAGTATAGCTCATTACTTGATTACCTCCCCTGATTTTTTAGAATAACGTACCAATTTATCACCCTCCATGCGACGACCCACGCGGGTCGTGTTACCCTTCCCATCCACTACCATCACATTGGAGATATGGATCGGAGCTTCCTTCTTCACGATGCCACCTTGCGTATTCTTAGCGTTCGGCTTGGTATGCTTGGTGACCATGTTGACACCTTCCACAAGAATACGACGCTCGGCAACAATGACCTCGAGTACGCGACCCTGTGAACCCTTCGAGTCACCGGATATCACCTTCACGGTGTCACCCTTGCGCACGTTGAGTTTCGGCTGTTTGTTCGATTTTCTTTCCATCGATTTTATTTTTTTAACTGTTGTCGATCAAAGCACTTCAGGTGCAAGTGATACGATCTTCATAAACTGCTTATCGCGTAACTCACGTGCAACCGGACCGAAAATACGCGTGCCGCGTAATTCGTCCGTAGCGGTCAACAGCACCACTGCGTTGTCGTCAAAACGGATGTACGATCCGTCCGAACGCTTCACTTCTTTCTTGGTGCGTACGACCACCGCTTTGGAGACCGTTCCTTTTTTAACGTTACCGGAAGGGATCGCGTGCTTGACCGTCACGACAATCTTGTCG
>JBJSZR010000104.1:0-1389 GCA_046090385.1 Bacteroidota bacterium | reverse complement strand
CGAATCAGGAACGCTTCGAAAATATCCGCGATCCATCCAGTAGCGATACCATTTATCTTCCACACTGGAAGGGTCGTACGTTTTAGGGATTTCCATAGGCTTTGAGAAAACCCAAAATTAGAAAAAATGGGGAAAGGGGTCAGTGAATCGGACCGAAACTGTCTTCGAACCGCCTGCAAAGTTCATCGAATTCATTCTCCAGAACCGGCTGGCATCCTCGTATCTGTTGAACAACCTCTCTCGAAAAGAGGACATACTCTTTCTTTCGCTGTTCAGACCATCCCTTGGGAGGATGTAAAATGATATCTCGGACGTTATCTACCTTGTCAGCCAGTTTGAGTTTTCTAGCACGTATGGACTTGGATCCTACATGCAACACCTGCCGACGCTTTCGTTCATCCTTGTCCAATCGCTTGTCATCTGTCAACTCAAGCACCAGATCAGCGACCTCCGCACCGAATTTGTGTCGAAGCTCTTCGTAGGTGGTATCGGTATCCTCGATGGTGTCATGCAACAATGCCGCCATCAATAATTCAGTATCAGACTCGCCGGCAATAGCCAAGGAATAAGCTACACGTAATGGATGATTGATATAGGGAGTAGCATGCTCGTCCTTCCTGCGCTGTGAGCGGTGCTTTTCGGCCGCGAATTCGGCCGCTTCAATTACCCTTAGTTCAGCGATGTGGGTGTTCAAAGCCTGAGAAATCAATGAAGGGTCAATCGATAATGACCCTGACCAGCTTTTGCTTGTCGCCTGAAACAATGCTCAGCAGATAAATGCCCTTGGAGAGCAAGGTGCGATCGAGGTCAAGTTCGAATCGTCCGGACTGGAAATTGGCCTCGTAGTTGGCGATGTTCCGTCCGAGCAAGTCGGTGAAGCGCAGGTAAACCTTTCCATCAAGCGCATTTGCACTGAAATAAAGTCGGTCATGGGCAGGAATCGGGAATACCGACAGGCTCTCGAAAGAGGACGAAATCCTTTCACTTTGAACAGGCAACTCTTGTACAGGAGATGCGAAAGAAGTGGTGCCTGTCAACCACAGTACGGCATTGATGAACATTTTCTGATGTGAACCACTCACAGAGGTGCGGTAGGATGAATAAAGCACATCGTTATTGTCGCCTGTACCGTCATCGGAGGGAGAAGAGTCAGCGATACCACAGACCCTCCCACTGCCATAAGTGGACGTTACGAACATGGCATTGGTCGTACCTGTATTGGATGCACCCGTCTTGAAAATCAATCCGGTCACAGTCGGATTAGCAGTACGGTTCAGTGTCATGCTGCTTCCACTGTCATATTTCAGGCCCGTTACATTTCCGGCAGGTCCTTTGAGGATCGGATTAGTGGCAAGAGGTGCAAGGTTGTAGGTGGTCTGAGAATAACTT
>JBJSZR010000103.1:0-848 GCA_046090385.1 Bacteroidota bacterium | reverse complement strand
CCCTGGCAGAGCCCCTGTTGAAGAGCGGTTATGGAAGATACCTTCATTCTTTGCTTAAATAATGGCTTTTCCCTGACTCATGGCCCTTGACCCCTATGGTGTTATGTCGTACTTTTACTCGTCAAGTCGATTTATCCGTTGGATTTCCGCTGCGCGAAATAACGGATTCCGACCGTTTCTGAACCATGAGCAGAACCATATTGATTACCGGTGGGGCCGGATTCATTGGCAGTAGCCTTGCTGAACGCTTGGCTGCAGATCCTGAAAACAGGTTGGTAATCGTTGATAATCTCTTTACCGGTTCCCACATCAAAGTTCCGAGGTCCGTTCATCAGAACGTCAAGTTCATCAAGGCGGATGTGAATGACTTCGACGACATTTCCAGTATTTTCAGTGCCTTCCAGTTTGATTATGTGTTCCACTATGCCGCACTGGTGGGCGTCAAAAGGACGTTGGCCAATCCGGTCATGGTTCTGAATGACATCAAAGGAATCGAAAACGTTCTCAATCTTTCCAAGAATACAGGTGTGAAGCGAGTGTTTTACACGTCCTCCTCCGAAGTTTACGGCGAGCCGGTGGAATATCCTCAAAACGAGCATACCACTCCTCTGAATTCACGTTTGCCCTATGCGATTGTAAAAAATGTAGGAGAGGCCTACTTACGTTCCTTCAAAAAGGAATACGATCTCGACTTCACCATTTTCCGTCTTTTCAATACATACGGCCCTAAGCAGAGCACCGATTTCGTGATTTCCCGTTTTCTTCACGCAGCGTTAAAAGATAAAGATATCACCATTTACGGCGACGGTTCTCAGACGCGTACATTTTGTTTCATCGAAGACCATCTC
>JBJSZR010000102.1:0-7632 GCA_046090385.1 Bacteroidota bacterium | reverse complement strand
GCCATGGGCAAAACCACCAATGCACTGGAAGCAGTTGTGAATGCATATATAGCAGGAAACAGCCAATGGCAAGAACTTCTGAGCGATGTAAGGAATTTCCATCTGGCTATCATCAACGAACTTGGTTTTGAAAATGAGCATCCTGTAAGAAAAGAAGTTGCAAGGATTTTTGTGGAGATGGAATGGGTTGCTGAAGAACCTCCTTCCAAAGGCTACAACTGGGCTTATGACCAAATAGTAAGCCAAGGGGAACTCATCTCCACCTCTATCGTCAGCCATTATCTGAATCTCAAAGGAATCGGAAACAACCTGCTTGATGTTCGAGATGTGCTAGTCACCGATAATACTTACCGTGAGGGCAAGGTGGACTGGAATTTAAGCGGTCGATTGATCCCGGAAAGAATCCACGAGTTGCACAAGAAAAACACAATCGTGGTCACCCAAGGTTTCATCGGGACGACTTCTGAGAATTTCACCACCACACTCGGTCGTGAAGGTTCTGATTACACAGCAGCCATATTTTCTTTTTGCTTGGATGCGGAAGAAATGGTGGTTTGGAAAGATGTACCCGGAATACTTAGTGCTGATCCTAAATTCTATGATGATGCCATAAAACTGGAACAGATCAGCTACCGCGATGCCATCGAGCTGACCTACTACGGAGCTACTGTCATTCATCCCAAGACGATCAAACCATTGGAGAATAAGCGCATCCCGCTGCGTGTAGCTTCATTCCTTTCCCCGAAAGAAAAAGGGACACAGGTAGGTGATTTCCAGTATACCAAACCGCTGGTACCTTGCTTCATTTTCAAGACAAGCCAGATACTTTTCTCCATCTCCTCCACTGACTTCTCCTTCATTGCTGAAGAACACCTCAGCGACATTTTCGCCCTCTTTGCGAAGCATCGGGTGAAAATAAACATGATGCAGAACTCTGCCATTTCCTTTTCCGCCTGTACGGATAATGATCCGATGAAAATAACAGGACTGGTAGAAGATCTTACAAAAAAATTCAAAGTGCTTTATAACGAGAACCTTCGGCTGGTAACCATCCGGCATTACTATACTTCAACATTGGAAAACCTTACGAAGGGCAAAACGGTACTTCTCGAACAGCGAAGCCGTCATACAGCACAATTGGTGATACGGGAGGACTGAAGAATCAGGACGGAAAAATCTTCCGTATCTTATCAAGAAGGACCTCCGACAATTTCCTGTATGACTCATGAGTCCAACCTGCGATGTGGGGCGAGAAAACGACCCTGTCACAATCCGTTAAAAAAGTCCAGGAGTGCGGTGGATTCGTAACGGTTTCGGACAAAGAGAATTTTTCAAAAGAACTGTCTTCGTACTCCAACACATCCAGACAAGCTCCAAGCACCTTTCCGGCTTTGATGGCGTAAGCCAAAGCATCCAGAGACAGACATCCGCCACGCGCAGTATTGATCATCCAGATATTCTTCTTAAACCGAGCAAAATACTCCGTGTCTGCCATCAGCCTGGTTTCATCAGTCAATGGCACATGTAAACTAACCACATCTGCTACAATGAACACCTCATCCATTTCTACACGACGTGCATGACCGTCAGGCCATGAAGTGAGGTATTTATCATAAGCAATCACTTCGCATCCGAACCCTGATAAACGCTTTGCAACTGCACGGCCCATGGTACCGTAACCGATCAAGGCGACGGTCATTCCGTTCAACTCCACGCCACGATTGGCTTCACGAATCCAAACTCCCTTTCGCACTTCACGATCCGCTCGTCCAAGGTTATTGAGCAACATCAGCAACATGCCGACAGCGTGCTCACCAACCGCATCCTTGTTGCCTTCCGGCGAATTGATACAGTGTACGCCCTTTTCTGCAGCATATTCCAAATCTATGTTCTCCATACCGGCACCGCTGCGCGCAATGAACTTAAGATTGCTGGAAACATCAAAAAAATGCTGATCCAAACGGATGCGGCTGCGTATAACAACTCCGTCATAAACCGGCATCTGCTGAAGTATCTCTTCACGGGATAATGTTGTGCCGTCGACACAATAATGACCATCAGCTGTGAGGCCATTCCAAAGTGCATGATGAACGGAATCGATAAACAAGACTCGCATCCTGCTAAGATAGTTGTTTGACGGATTTCAGATCCTGGTGGCAATCGCTTCCGTAAGCTCTGCAAAGCTTGACCAATGAAGCGCCTCGGCACGAAGGTCCAGAAATGGCAAGCCTTCCATTTTGTCCTTCGGAAGGAGGACTGACAATGCATTTCTCAATGTCTTTCGACGCTGGTTGAAGGCCGCTTTGACTACTTTCACAAAGAGCTTGCGATCACAAGTAAGTTCGAAACCTATTTTCCTTCTACAACGGATCACCCCCGACTTCACCTTTGGAGGTGGAACGAACGCATGTTGATCAAGTGTGAAAAGCAACTCGACATCATAATATGCTTGCATGAATACCGACAGGATACCATAATCACGGTTGCCTGGTCCACTTGCAATACGTTCTGCCACTTCTTTTTGGAACATACCGACCACCTCTGGAACTCTGTCACGAAGATCAAGCACGCGAAAAAGTATCTGAGAAGAAATATTATACGGGAAATTTCCGATCACTGCGAAATCCCCTTTGAAATACTCATCAGGATCTAGTGCCAGGAAGTCACCTTCGATGATATGGTCTGTCTTATCTGGATAGGTCTTTTCAAGAAATGCAATCGATTCCGCATCAATATCGATGAGATAGACTTCAAAGCGGCCTGAGCCGAATAACAGATCGGAAAGCACTCCAGTGCCCGGACCGATTTCGAGAACGTTATCATATCCACCATGACCCGTAAGTGCATCCACTATGGATACAGCAGCATCGGGATCGTTCAGAAAATGTTGACCGAGATGTTTTTTTGCGCGGACTGGATGTGTTGTCACTTCAGGCGGGAAGAATCAGATCACTTCAAGCAGTGTGCGAAAGGCGACGAACTTACCGCTGTACCGCTTATTCACGTCGTCGCGTAGCGAAGGTGCGAATTCCTTCTCATACTTTTTGAAAGTATCCATGTCCAGGCAGGTGTATTGAATCGCATAGCTCTGACCACCCGTTTCCTCTTCCACCAACAATTTCAAGATACGGTTATCTATGAACATGCCCGTTCGAAGTACATCAGGAATGTGCACGGATTTCATCCACTCCAACCACTCCAAGTGGATGTCGTCATCGACATTGACGGTCACATTATATACGATCATGGATTTCAATTTGTAATATCCCCGCGCAATGTCCTGAATCTTTTTCTGGAATCAACAACAAACAGACTGCCCGGATACTGTGTGATGAGCTCCTGATACAACTCCATGGCTTTGTTCTTGTCGGATAACTTCTCCTCGTACAAAAGCGCTCTGCGATAAAGTGCATCATCGGCAAGTATGCTCTCCTCCCCCATCTTCATGATTTTTTGATAAAGGGAATCTTCAGCCTGCCAGTCGCGATTGAAATCCATGATCTGCGCCTGAAGATACCAGGCTTCATCGCAAAGGGAATGATCAGGATACATGATCAGCAACGAATCCAGCACTTCCATGGCTTCTTGATTGCGATTGCGGTATTTAAGCAAGTCAGCTCGGGAATAAAGCGTAAGCGCTTCAGTGGAAGAATCAAGACCCATATTGTCAGAGATGAGAAGCGACAGCGCCAGAGCATCATTGGCAATCAGCTGGCTGGTTGCAGACTTCAGGACATCTAGCTGCGCTTGGGCCCAAAGGAAATCTCCTCTGAAGTAATCAAGTCTTGCGCTCCTGAATTTAGCTTCCTGTCCTAGCGGATCGTTTTTGAAATCCTTGTCCACTTGCGCATACAGAAGATCGGAATCCCATACGTTTCCGGTGAAGAGCAGTATATCCGCCAGCTCCAACTTGCAATCGGCTTGTACCTGCCGGCTTATGCCTGGAAGTGCAATGGCATCATCAAGGTTGGAGATGGCACTATCGATTTTATCGAGGTAAAACGCACGCAAGTGAGCAAGTCCACGCACCATTGCGGCGGTTCTGGCCGAGCGGCCAAGTTCATTCAACGCAGCCAGATAATCACTTTCGAGCTGTAAGAGATCGGTCTTCGTATACAGATTGTTTTCCGTAAGCTTCCGGTTCGAAACATTCAGTATCTCTATTCTTGCGGTAATGTAGTTAGGACAATCGGGCCCCTTCCCGATCACATACTGATAGCTGGAAATAGCGGCGTCATATTGTTGATTGGCGCTCGCCATCGAAGCAATGGATAATAATCGCGAACCATCCTCTTTCAACCGTTTATCCAACGCACGGGCCTGCGTACCGGCCAGATCGAAATTCTTCTGCTGTATGAAAAGCCAAATCAGCATTTCAGAAAAAACAGTCTGCTCAGGCATCTTCTGGATACGACGAAGCAATGATGTACGCAACAACTCGGCACGACCGGACTCATTGTCATATCCGATCCGGAATTGAAGTATGTTCTGTACCGATTGCTGGTTCATCGGATTCTCTGCAACAGCCTCAAGGTACTCATCGATCATACCTTGCAGACTGCCCTTCTGATACAACGCCTCGGCTACCTCGAAGTGGAATCCGTAGGTATTCGACAGCATGCGCTGACCGGCTCTGTAGACTTCCAATGCATGATCATAATCCTGTCGCATCAAATAGGCATTTGCAAGTATGAGCACCTGACCTTGGTCGGGCTTGAGCTCCTTCAAGGCTTTGGCATAGTACTCCTCCGCCTTGTTACGGTCGCCACGTTGCTGGTAGGTATAGCCGATGTCCGCGATGTAAGAGAGGTTCGTTGACATCTTCTTGCTCAGCTTACGGGCCAGCTTTTCAGCACCCTCATAATTACGGATGGACATCAATGACTTGAAGTAGTTCGGATAAACTCCAAAGGGATCCCGATCATCCAACTTGGAATACAGTTCGATCGCCTTCTCGTATTCACCGCCGTTGAAATACTGGTCGGCAAGTGCGCGTTCCACCTCCTGTTGCCCGAAAGCCTGCGGTGACAAAAACAATAAGCCGGAGAGGAAAAACAACCACGCGAGGCTGGTAATCCTATTACGGAAGTCAACTAAGGAGAGAGGATTCGTTGCAAGCATCAATTGATGCGGTCAAAACCGGTATAATTGCGTAGTACGTCAGGAAGAATAACGCCGTCAGGGGTTTGATTATTTTCCAATAAAGCCGCCACGATACGCGGAAGCGCCAAAGCACTTCCGTTCAACGTATGCGCAAGCACCGGCTTATCAGCGCCTGAGCGATAACGCAACTTCATGCGGTTAGCCTGGAAGGTTTCAAAGTTGGAAACAGAGCTCACCTCCAGCCATTTTTTCTGAGCGGCCGAATAAACTTCGAAATCGTAGGTAAGAGCCGAGGAGAACGACATATCACCGCCGCAGAGCCTGAGGATCCGGAAGGGCAACTGCAGAGATCGCAGAAGCCCGGAAACATGCTCCACCATCTCGTCAAGTGTATCGTATGACTTATCAGGATGCTGCACCTGCACGATTTCGACCTTGTCGAATTGATGCAAGCGGTTCAATCCACGCACATCTTTGCCATAACTTCCTGCCTCGCGACGGAAGCATGGAGTATATGCGCAAAGCTTCACAGGAAGATCTTCCGACTTGAGAATGACATCGCGGAAAATATTGGTCACTGGCACCTCGGCTGTGGGAATCAAATAGAACTCGTCGAGCTGCACGTGATACATTTGTGCATCCTTATCCGGCAACTGACCGGTGCCATAACCGGAATCCTTGTTGACGAGAATAGGCGGCTGTACTTCATGATAGCCGGCCTCTGATGCCTTATCAAGGAAGTAATTGATCAGCGCTCGCTGTAAACGGGCTCCCCGACGTTTGTAAACCGGAAAACCTGCTCCGGTAAGTTTCACACCCAGTTCGAAATCGATGATGTCGTATTTGGACGCGAGTTCCCAATGTGGCTGTGCATCATCGGTCAAGGTCGGAATGATTCCTTCCTGATGGACCACTTCGTTGTCCTCAGGGGTACGGCCGCGCGGAACACGCTCAGAAGGCATATTAGGAAGCTTTACAAGCTCTTCATTCAACTCATGCTCCAACGTTGTCAAACGTTCTGAAAGTTCAGCAACCGTCTGCTTCAATGCGGCGCTCTTGTTCTTTAAATCGTCACCCTCTGCTTTTTTTCCCGACTTGTATAACTCCCCTACCTGTTTTGCAATGGTGTTCTGCTGATTCAACAGTTGGTCGAGTTCTGTCTGGACCTTACGACGATTCTCATCAATACCTAACACGCGATCGACTACGGATTTGGCATCGACATTTTTCACCGACAAGCGTTCGAGCACGTAATCCGTGCGCTCACGCAGGGTAGCAAGCTGGAGCATGAAATTTTCTTATTATAACCCAAAAATAATGAAATTGAGGGCAGACAGGGAGTGGTTATTGGTCTTTCTTCCAACCCTCCTTGTAGCCTTTTTCCAGCGCCTTCAAGCGCTTATCGCCTTTGGTATATTGCAACGCTCCTGTTTTCCAGGAAGTGGCGGTGCCATTACGCTTGTCCCTAACTCCCAACTCGATGCCGAGCCGAGTAAGGGTTTTACCCATGATCGAGCTCACTTTACCTCCATTACGGGTCAAAATGGATTTGAAAAGGGTCAGTGCGATATCGTATTCTTTTTTGTCAATATGGATATTGACCAGGTAGTTCATGAAACCGTCATTACAACGCGAATAGGCAAAGGAGTCTACATCCAAGTGGTTCAAGCCAAAACGACCGACTGATGACTCTTTGAAAAACTGAGCCGATTTGAGGTAGGAATCATAGGCTTCGGCGGCCCTGCCTTGTGTTTGGAGAGCCAATACATCATTCACCATCCTCTGGTACATCACAGCGGTACGCATGGAGTCGAGAGATGCACGGAGATTTCCCTCGGACAATCTGCATTCAGGTGTTTTCTCTGACACCGATAACGCTTTACGAATCAGCTCATCAGAACGGATGAACTCCCGCTTGTCATAAGCATCGCCCGCCTGTGTGGCGAAATCGTCCAGATTCTTCTGCGCGTTCGCGCATTCCTGAGAAAAGATCATAGCACTCACGTCATTGAGTGCGGCTACGGCACCGGCGTCATTGGTCAGCTCATAGCGGGTCAAAGACTCCTGCAGTTGCCTGACCTTGGCACGGGCATTCACCAGATCATTGCTTTGCACGGCCTGCTTGGCAGCAACTACCTGTTCCATGAACAATGGTCGGCCACTGCTACGGACCAATCCGGAATAGGCATCGGAGCGAACGAGCCCTTCCTTGCGTTGAAGATCATCCGCCTGCAATAAAACAGTCAAAGCTCCGCGATTATCGCCTTGTGAAGCGAGTTGTCGTGCATTTTCAATGGATAAGTCGTAGCGTTTTTGCTTGACCGCCCTACGCATATCGAGTGCTTCTGAAGAGGAGTTGATGAATCTGGATTGTACTTGCTGATAAGCCAATGCCTGATCGATCTCCGATTCGGCCTGGTTCAGATCGTTACGCTGGTATGCTGCCCTTGCCCTGTCGAGGTAACTGTTGTATTTGGCTTGATGGGCCTTTTGCAAGTCGGCCTCCAGATTGGAGTGGCACTCCATGCC
>JBJSZR010000101.1:0-2495 GCA_046090385.1 Bacteroidota bacterium | reverse complement strand
CTTCCAAAGACCTTTTGGGAGAAATCAAGCTTGTATCCGGTTGCTAAAAATGCCGGTTACAAGAAGAACACTCATGCATCCGCATGGCACATGGATCTTGAAAATGACCTTCGTTCTCTCATGAGCATTGTTCCCAATGCCGAGTGGTATGAAACTGTCCATCATGAGTTTGGACATATCTACTACTACAGCTCATACAGTACTCCTCAGGTGCCATATCTGCTTCGAGAGGGAGCCAACAGGGCTTATCATGAAGCTTTGGGAAGCATGATGGGTCTTGCTGCCATGCAACGCCCTTTCGTGGCAGGTTTAGGTTTGGCTGATACCACCGTAGCACTCGACGAGACTAAACAACTGTTAAAAGAGGCGCTTAACTATGTCGTGTTCATTCCATGGAGCGCAGGTACGATGAGTCATTTCGAGCATGAATTGTATGCGAAAAACCTTCCTCCTGAAAAATGGAATTCCACCTGGTGGGAGATCGTTAAAAAGTACCAGGGCATTGTTCCTCCATCTGAGAGAAGCGAGGCTATGTGCGATCCTGCAACCAAGACACATATCAATGACGATGCTGCTCAGTATTACGATTATGCACTTTCGTTCATCCTTTTGTTTCAATTGCACGACCATATTTCCAAGCAAATCCTTCATCAGGATCCTCATGCAACCAATTATTTTGGAAACAAAGAAGTCGGAAAATTCATCGGCGATTTGATGAAACCTGGCTCCAGTGTCGATTGGCGCAAGTTGTTGAAAGAGAAGACAGGCGACGATCTGAGCGCCCGAGCCATGCTGGAATATTTCAATCCTCTGATGGGCTGGCTGAAAGAACAGAACAAGGGCAGGAAGTACACCTTGTAGGTTCAGATCCAGCCTTTCAGCTTGTAGTAGGCTATTGCGACATATTCCCGGTAGCACAGCACCTGGTAGCGCAGGTGATTCCAGAACTGGTAGCGGAGTTGAAGCTCGCCACCGAGTTCTTCTGCAGGCAGGTTCCTGCCTCCAAGTTTTCTTGTGCTGATGGACAACTCTGATTCCAGCGGTCGGCTGAATGCTGATTTTCCGGCGATGTTCGTCATCCCTGCTTTTCTGAATGTTCTTATGGCTCTGTACATGTGTTCTGGCGATGTCACAAGCAGTGTGGACGATGAGTTTGGAATTATATTTCCGGAAATTCGAATAGCTTGTTCACGGGTGTTGTGTCCGGACGGCTCTAAAAGGATACGTGAGGAGTCGATTCCTCGTAATAGCAGTTCTTTTCGCATCATCCCGACCGAACTTTCTGCAAAGGCAACTCCGGTGTCTTTTGGAAGTGCGATCACAAGCTTCGCGGAAGGATGCGATTTTGCGATTTCTGATGCAGTTGCGCACCGCATCAGATTGGTTTCTGATGGCATTCCGTCGCCTCCCAGCAGGATCACATATTCCGGCTGAGCGCTTAGCTCTTCTCCATATGTGCCCAGCCTGTGATACATCCAGTAAGGAAGGGTGGTGAATGCCAAAAGAATGATCAGAATGAATGAAACGCCCGATGCAATTACAAAGGCCCTGATTGAATTCAAAAAGATTCTTTTGGATTTCTGTACAGACATCAATTCTTGAAGTGTTTTTTATACCAGTATTGGAACACTATCAATCCCCAGATCCTGGAAGCCGAATCTCCTGGGTCATTGCTGTGCAGTCTGATTTTGAGGTTTTCTATTGCACGGAAGTTGAACAGTCCCTGATCACGAATATAATCGGGTTCTAAAAGATCTTCTTCGATCAATCTCCTAAGCTCATTTCGGAACCACTTGAGTAACGGCACCTCGAAGCCCTGCTTTTTTCGATTGAGCAATCCATCCGGTAAAAGCGCTCTGAAAGTATCCCTAAGTATCCGCTTTCTTGATCGACCTTCGATCTTATATGCAGACGGCATTCTGAAAGCATATTCGATGACACTGTAATCCATAAATGGAGAGCGTACTTCCAGTGAATTAGCCATCGACATCATATCCACTTTATGAAGCATATCATTGGTGAGCACCAGTGACAAGTCATTCATGAAAAGGTCGTTCATGGATGTTCCGCCTTTAATATGCTTTGTTGATTCTGCTTTTCTATCGAGGTATTTCTGTTTCGAGAAAGTGGTATTCATCAATGCTAGTGCTTCTTCCTCGTCAGCCAACGAAGCCCATCTCCAGTATCTTTCAGTATCTGTTAACATTGCACCTTTTGAATAACGGTCCAATTGACGGATCATGTTTCCAAATCTCCCGTTTCTGGATTTTGGCAATCTAGTCCACAATGGTGATCCAAGCCGGATCAATGAGTTGGTGAAAGGTTGATTTCTTACTCTCCATTCAGCCTCATGCTTGTTGTATCCGCCAAAAATTTCGTCGGCGCCATCACCACTCAATGCAACCGTCACTTTCTTCCTTGTTTCTTTGCTGAGCAGAAACACATTCAATGCGGAAGAATCTGCAAACGGCTCGTCCAAATAATCAAGTGCATCG
>JBJSZR010000100.1:0-24110 GCA_046090385.1 Bacteroidota bacterium | reverse complement strand
TTAAGTATCGCTTGTTTCACATCTGACCAAGTGGCTTGAGGATATCTTTCGAAGTAGAGTGCTGCAATTCCCGCAACGACAGGAGCGGACATGGAAGTGCCGCTGCTTCTTTTGTGCTTTCTTCCAGCGGCTACTTTTTCGGGCTCGACAGCCGCCATGATATTGAGTTCGGCTTGGGTGCCGCAGGACAGCACCCATTCTCCCGGAGCGCTTATATCGGGTTTTATCCTGCCATCTCTTGTTGGGCCGATGCTGGAGAACCCCGATCTTCTTCCCGGAACGATGCCTGTATCGCGAGTGATTGCAAAGTTGGCGTTCGTATAGTAGTTCCTGTTTGCATGGCTTCCTACGGTAATGACTTTTTCGCTGCAAGTGAAGCTTGAAACAATGTTCTGGGTCAGATCCGGTCGACGATACTTCGTTATATAGGGGTAAGTCATAGAGTCAGGCAGATTGTCGAAAACCATATTGAAGCTCCATGCATCCAGATTTCCTTGTCCGGTTGTTTCTATGCGCCACAAGTATCTTGATGTGTCACTACCATTGATATTCAGGTTGGAGTCCGGGAAAATCTGACATTCCCATAACCACGCTCCATTCCAGTAATCAGTAGTGCTGATTGCTACGCCGATTCTGGATGAGCCGGAATAGAGAGTGTCGTATCTGATATTCCCTAAGTAATCTCCCACTTTTCTATAGGGTGTTCTTTCAATGATGCTGTAGTCGGGCCTGACTCTTTCAGCTGCTGTTGCGAAACGGATGTTTTCAAATGTCCCCGAGTCACCCCATGCCTGAAAATAGATGCTGCCACTGGAAAATTGAAGCCAAGTGAAATTGGTATCGGATGTTACTTGCGAGGACATGTGAATGGGTACGTTGCCGGCATTACCCGCAGCTGCCACTAATGCTCTCCCCGGACGTTGAGTCACCAGATAGTCGATCGCCTGAGCTTGGATGTCTTTCCCATCGTGTGAACCGAAGTAATTGCCGAGACTTGCATTTATAACAACCGGTTTCGACATTGATTCTGCTTTATCGAAAACATACTTGACTGCATCCACGAAGTTCGATAGGAATTCATTATCGGGCTTGTTGAAGTCCATTTTTACGATGATGATATCCGCTTTAGGTGCGACACCCTTGTAATTATTCAGCGCATTGCCACTTCCACATGCGATACCTGCCACATGCGAACCGTGACTGAACCTGCTATCGGAGTGTTCAGTCGATGTGTCGATCTGCTGACCTTCGAATTCCTTGCCATAGCCGTAAGGCTGTGGCTGAGAAGAAGTATCCTGATTTTGTAACGACTGGTCCCAAAGGAATTTGATCCGGGTTCTTCCGAATTCATCCCGGAAGTCAGGGTGCGTGAAATCTATTCCCTCATCGATCACACCCATCACGACATTTTGCCCTTGATAAGCTTGTGGAAGATTGAATCCCAGATGTACCTCTTGAACATGACTGCTTATTATAAGCTGGTCGTTCATTGGTTGCAATGATCTGTCAACTCCCTCAATGCGTATTAATCCGGGATGAGCTGCAAGCCTGTCAAGAGTTCCCAATGGTACTTCGCAAGCAATGATATCACCCAAGATGTATTTTACTCTTCCTCCGACTGAAAGTATCGCTGACTCTACAATTACCGGTTCGCCTTTGAGGAACAATGCGATTTTTGCGGTGGACCGATCGGATCGTTCCATCTGCTTGCGTAAATCGACACTCACACTGGCCTGGCCCCATGTGTGGGAGGGAGTAAATTGCAGCGTGATGAATGACAAGCAAACAGACAGTAGCAATGGGTGACGAAGCAATGCTTTAAACATACCCTCAATTTCAGCAATATTTCGGTTGCAAATGCATCTTTTGAGATGTACTTTTTAAGACAATTTTCACGACCTTGTGCGACTAATCCAAGAGACCAAATTGTGTGATTTTTCGCAATTAACTCAGAAATAACCAGCCATGTCTGACGATAAGAAAATCATTTTTTCAATGGTGGGGGTCAGTAAGATCTATCCTCCCCAAAAACAGGTATTAAAAGACATTTACCTGTCATTTTATTACGGTGCAAAAATCGGTATCCTGGGTCTTAATGGCGCAGGAAAATCCACGCTTTTGAAGATCATAGCCGGATTGGAGAAATCCTTTCAGGGTGAAGTGGTATTCTCTCCGGGTTATTCCGTTGGTTATTTATCACAGGAACCGGAGCTGGATCCGTCAAAGACGGCAAGGGAGATCGTGATGGAAGGTGCTCAGAAAGCCGTCGATCTTTTGAAGGAATTCGAAGAGATCAACAATAAATTTGCAGAGCCAATGGGTGATGATGAGATGAATAAGCTCATCGAACGCCAGGGTAAAGTCCAGGATGCCATTGATGCATGTAACGGATGGGAATTGGACAATCAGATCGAGGTAGCCATGGATGCGCTTCGATGCCCGGACCCCGAATCAGCTGTTACGAATCTATCGGGTGGAGAGCGTCGTCGCCTCGCATTGTGCCGTCTTTTGTTGCAACAGCCGGATATCCTTTTATTGGACGAGCCCACCAACCACCTGGATGCCGAGTCTGTACTTTGGCTGGAACAGCACTTGCAGAAATATGCAGGTACCGTAATCGCAGTCACTCACGATCGTTACTTTTTGGATAATGTGGCAGGATGGATTCTGGAATTGGATCGCGGTGAAGGTATTCCATGGAAAGGAAATTACAGTTCTTGGTTGGAACAAAAATCAAATCGATTGGCCCAGGAGGAGAAGCAGGAAAGTAAGCGCAGAAAAACACTGGAGCGCGAATTGGAGTGGGTGCGTATGTCGCCCAAAGGTCGTCATGCAAAATCCAAGGCTCGTATCGCAGCCTATGACAAGCTTTTGAACGAAGATGTAAAAGAGAGGGAAGATAAGCTGGAGCTCTTCATACCTCCTGGTCCTCGATTGGGTTCAGTTGTCATCGAATTCGATAATGTAACCAAATCATTCGGAGACAGGTTGCTTTTTGAAAACCTCTCTTTTTCTTTGCCACCTGCAGGTGTTGTGGGCGTCATCGGTCCGAACGGAGCAGGAAAAACGACATTGTTCAAACTGATAATGGGCTTAGAACAACCTGATGCTGGTAGCATTCGAACCGGTGAGACCGTGCAGACTGCATATGTTGACCAAAGTCATGATGACCTAATACCAGGCAAAACCGTCTATGAAATCATTTCAGGGGGTACAGACAGTATGATGGTTGCAGGTCGGTCACTTAATTCACGTGCTTATGTCTCCAAGTTCAATTTCAGCGGAACGGATCAAAGCAAGAAACTTGAGGTCTTGTCCGGAGGTGAGCGAAATCGAGTCCACCTTGCAATTGCGCTCAAGCAGGGTTCAAATGTCCTGCTTCTGGATGAACCGACAAATGATATTGACGTGAATACGCTTCGCGCACTTGAGGAGGCTATCGAGAATTTTGCAGGATGTGCTGTCATCATTTCTCACGATCGTTGGTTCCTTGATAGAGTCGCAACACATATTCTTGCTTTCGAGGGTGATTCCCAGGTTTATTTCTTCGACGGAAATTTCTCTGAGTACGAAGAAAACAAGCGTCAGCGTCTGGGTGATTCCCAGCCCCACAGGATCCGTTACAAGAGTCTGATGAGGAATTGATGACTGAACATTTTACAATTTCCTTTGTTTAAAGCGACATATACCCAAACAATATCATGAGACTAAAAAAAATCCACCTTGTAGCAATCATTTCCAGTATCATCGGTCTTTCAACTTCCTCTGCTCAGACATTGAAAGTTCCGGCACCCAGCCCGATGCAAACACTAAAACAAAACTTCGCACTTAGTGAGATCACCATAGAGTATTCTCGTCCCAGTGTGAAGGATAGAGTCATTTTCGGGGATTTGGTTCCTTACGGCAAAATCTGGAGAACCGGTGCAAATTCAGCATCAAAGGTCACTTTCGGCGAGGATGTAATGGTAGAGGGAAAAGCGGTCAAGGCTGGAACCTATGCACTTTATACCATGCCTGGAAAGGAATCGTGGAGTATCATGCTTTACAGTGATTTGACACTTGGTGGCGATGTGAATTCCTATGACGCATCCAAAGAAGTGGTTCGTGTTGATGTCAAATCCACTTCCACTGGCGAAAAAGTCGAAACTTTTACAATCAATCTCACCGATATAACTTCCAATACCGCTAATATCGAATTGCGTTGGGATAAAACCCGTGTAGCCGTTGCGGTCAAAGCAGATATCGAAGAGAAAATCATGAAGAACATCCAGACGGCGATGTTTGAAGATAAACGTCCCTACTATCAGGCTGCAACTTTTTACTATGAAAATGGAAAGGACCTGAAGCAAGCGCTTGATTGGGCTACAAAGGCCGCAGAACTCAATCCTAAGGCCTACTGGGTCATGTTGTTGAAAGCAAAGATCCAGTACAAAATGAAAGATTATGCCGCATGTACTATGTCAGCTCAAAAAGTGATAGAGCTTGCAAAGGCTGACCAGGATGATACGTATGTTATGATGGGTGAGAAACTGCTGAAGGAATCCAAAGAGGCAAAGTGAAAATTCCAATTTTGAGAATCCAGGGCCGTGTATAGCGGCCTTTTTTTTCGCCTATTTTTAACACTTTTCATCACAAATCAAATGTCCTTCATCTTCAATGCCAATTCTTGCATTGGTTGTTTTCCCTTATGCCTGTCGTTATTTTTTGTTGAAGTATATTAATTACTAGCTTTAGCGATAACTGTTGTCAAGGTCCCTTGTTTAATTGAAAAAATATTTGATCAATTGCATGTATTTCTTTGCAAGGATTTCCCTTGTTTTATTTACTGTATTCTTAGCGGTAGTGCCCGTGACTTCAGTCAAGGCGACCCACTCAATGGGAGCTGATCTGACTTATCGTTCACTAGGTAATAACCGCTACGAAATCACCCTTACATTTTACCGGGATTGTGTCGGCATTCAACCGGCATTTTTTGATAATGTATCTGTAGTTTCATCTTGTTATCCTACGCCTTTTTCCGTGTCCATGAGACTGATCAGCGGTACAGGGCAAGAGATCACTCCTCTTTGTCCGTCAGCCATTTCGACTTGCAATGGTGGTACATTTACCGGGATCCAGCAATTTGTATATCGTGGTGTAGTGACCCTTCCTGGGAATTGCTCAGATTGGACCATATCTTATGATTTATGCTGTCGGAATGCCGCCATCACTACGATGCCCACTCCGCTAGCTGCAAATCTTAATGTGTATGCTACTATCGATAACACTGTGGTGCAAAACGATCAATCTCCTGTCTTTTCCAATCTGCCTGTTCCATTTGTCTGTCTTGGACAACAATTCTGTTACAGCCATGGTGCCTACGATGCTGATGGAGATTCAATTGTCTATGAACTGATCCCACCTCGGGGAAGCGCTGGTAATCCATTGACCTACTTTCCCGGATACTCAGCGCAACAACCTTTGGCCTCATCTCCAGGGATGAGTTTTGACACGCAGACTGGTGATTTCTGCTTCACTCCTCAGATGATGGAAGTGACTGTGATGGCCGTACTTGTAAAGCAATATCGTAATGGAGTGTTGATTGGAACAGTAGAGCGTGATATTCAAGTCACAGTAATAAATTGTTCCAACGTATTACCCCAGGCTAGTGGTATAAATGGTACAAACAGTTTTTCCATTACTGCCTGTGCTGACCAACCTGTTTGCTTCAATATCAATTCAGCTGACCTGGATTCTACTCAGAACGTAACGTTCAGCTGGGACTATTCGATTCCTGGCGCCGTATTCTCTACAAGCTCCGGTAATCGACCAGTAGCGACTTTCTGCTGGACGCCTTCACAAGCTGATATCGGCTCAAGCAGGTGTTTTACTGCAACCGTTCAAGATGATGCTTGTCCTGTTTACGGTCTGCAGACTTATACATACTGCATAGCCGTTGAAGGACCATTGGTGAATGCCGGTCCGGATGTATCACTTGGTTGTAGTGGAATTACAAGTGCAACATTGAATGCGGTCGTTAGTAATGGAACAGCAGGTAATTATTCTTATCAGTGGAGTAACGGAGCAATCACTCCCTCCACGTCAGTTGGGCCTGGCACCCATGTGGTTTCTGTGACCTCTGGAGGTTGTACAAGTGTTGATACCGTGATAGTATATCCCCCGACACCTCCTCCAGTTGCGGCATTTCAATTCAATTCACCTTGTCTGGGGTCGCCTGTTTTGTTCGTCAACAACTCTACATCAAATTCAGGGGTCATGCAATTCAATTGGGATTTTGGTGGAGTGGGTACATCTTCACTAGCAAATCCCAGTTATACTTTTTCTTCAGCCGGCAGCTATAATGTCACTTTGACCGTTACTGATCTTAACGGTTGTACTTCAACCTTGACAAGAACTGTTGCAGTTCAACCATCGCCCTTGGTGAATATTTCACCCCCTGTTTCCATTTGTGCTGGACAAAACACTGCTTTGAGTGCAACCGGGGGTACTTCATATTTATGGACTCCGGGTAACCTGACTGGTTCATCCATCAACGTTGCCCCTTCTCAATCTCAGGTCTATCAGGTTATTGTGTCCAATGCATCCGGATGTACCTCCACAGTTTCTGTTACTGTCACAGTCAATCCGTTACCAAACCCTTCAGTGACAACTTCAGCTGTAAATTGTGCTGGAAGTTCAAACGGTTCTGCTACAGTACAGTTAGCCGGGGGAACACCTCCTTATTCCTATCAATGGTCGAATGGTTCAACAAACTCATCTCTGACAGGCCTTGCTCCCGGAACCTATTCCGTCCAAGTCACGGATGCGGCCGGGTGCTCGGCAAGTGTCTCGTCTAGTATTTCTTCACCATTACCTTTGAACCTGTCAATCACTGGAATTTCTCCCTTGTGTTTTGGTGGTACAACGGGTACCGCTTCGGTATCTGTAAGCGGAGGTACAGCGGGGTACACCTATCTTTGGTCACCTGGTGCATACAGTTCCGTTTCAGTCAATCAACTTCCAGCAGGTAATTACACAGTCGTAGTTGCTGATAATAACGGTTGTACTGCCAGTGCCAGAGTAACGCTAACGGATCCGCCCGTTCTGGCATTATCCACGGTTACGACCCCATCTACCTGTGGAGCCTCCGACGGAACTGCTGTAGTAACAGCCAACGGAGGCACAGGCCCTTATCAATACATTTGGTCGGTTGGATCAAGCACTGCTAGTTCGTTGACCGGATTGAATTCGGGCACGTATGCGGTAACGGTTACTGATGCGAATGGTTGTTCGAATTCCACTTCAATAAATATCCCAAGCACCAATGCACCTTCGTTTGTCCCTGTCGTTATCCAAGATGTCTCTTGTTATGCCGGATCCGATGGATCGGCTCAAGCAGGATCAATAACAGGGAATGCGCCATTCACCTATCAATGGTCGAATGGTTCAAATTCTGACTCAATCAGTGGAATTCCAGCCGGAACCTATTCACTTGCCATTACAGATATCAATGGCTGCATATCCGTTGCAAGCATAACTGTCCAGCAACCAGCGCAACTTTCACTTGTCGTATCCTCCGTAGACGCTTCTTGTTTCGGTGGTTCCGACGGAAATGCATCAGCTGTTGTCAGCGGAGGTACTCCCGGATATGTCTATCAATGGTCAGGTTCTGCAGCTCAAGGGAATTCGGTAGCAGGTTTATCCGCTGGTAATTACTCTTTGTTCCTCAGCGATGCAAATGGCTGTGTATCCACGCAATCCTTTCAGATAAATGAACCGTTGCCCATTCAGCTTTCGTTGAGCTCAATTCCGGTTTCTTGTAATGGCGGATCGGATGGAATCGCTTATGTGGATTCTTATCAAAACGCCAATAATCCTGTGCAATTCACCTGGTCTGTAGGCGCAGGGAATTCAGATACAATTACAGGATTGTCTTCTGGAACTTATGGTGTTGTAATCACGGATCAGCTTGGTTGCACCTCCTCCGGAACTGTCAACATCGCTCAGCCAGCCCCTTTGTCTTCCCAATCATCTGTTGTTATTCCTTCCTGTTATGGTTATTCTGACGGCAGTATAGGTCTTTCTGTTTCAGGTGGTATTCCGGCTTATCAATTCGCATGGTCAACAGGCGATTCCGCTGTCTCAAGTTTAGGCGGACTGATGTCAGGTCAATACGATGTGATGATTACTGATGCGAACAATTGCACACTATATGTTTCTCAGATCCTGGCTGAACCGACTATTTTAATCGCCTCTGCTTCTGGAACCCCTGCAACCTGTGGGGTCTCTGATGGGTCTGCAACATCTGCAGTGACTGGAGGAACAGTGCCTTATCAATACCAGTGGACGTCAGGTGCAGGTTATCTTCCAACCGCAGATTCCATCCCGGCAGGTTTGTATTCAGTAAATGTCACTGATGCTAACGGATGTACTGCCTCTGCTACCGCTGTCATTTCCAACGTAGGTGCTCCCTTGGCCTCGGCTTTGACTCTATCAAATGTATCTTGTAACGGTGGATCGGACGGAGTTGCAGTTCCTTACAATGTCACGGGTAATGCTCCTTTCACTTACTCATGGAGTTCGGGTTCATTTTCCGATACGTTGACTGGAGTTCCTGCCGGGACCTATACATTGATTGTAACAGATGCAAATGGCTGCCAGGTTTCCGGTTCGACTGTAATAGACGAGCCAACGCCCTTGATTGCTTCTGTCTCCGCTACAGATGTTACTTGTTTCGCATACTCTGACGGTACTGCGAATGCCCTGGTAAACGGCGGCACACCCGGTTATTCGTATTCTTGGCCAGTATCTTCATCCTCCACTTTAAGTGCATCGGGTTTCCCAGCCGGCAATTTTAATTTCATCGTCACCGATGCAAACGGTTGTACCGCAACAGCAGGCTTCCTGATTTCACAGCCTCCTGCGATCGCACTTGCCGTAACTTCCGACTCTGCACTCTGTGACGGTGCATCTGACGGTATGGTTGCAGTCCATGTTTCCAATGGTGTGGCCCCTTTCAGTTTTGATTGGGGGACTACCGGCACACCTAATGATGACTCCCTGAGTGGTGTGCCAGCCGGTAACTATAATGTGATCGTAACAGATGCCAACGGTTGTTCGTCATCTGCGACGGCAGTTGTTTTTCAACCCGATCCGCTACTGGTTTCTATGATCAGCAATCCAGTTTCGTGCTATGGAGGAAATGACGGCTCTATAATTTCATCTGTTTCAGGAGGGTCGCCAGGATATACTTATTTGTGGCAGGGACTTTCAAACAGTACCTCTTCTGTTTCATCACTCTCTTCTGGATATTATGATCTTCTAGTTACGGATCTTAATGGTTGTTCATCCTCAGCATCAATTGCTGTGCAAGAACCGGCCAACTTGGGTCTTTCTACGTCATCCACGCCAGCTACTTGCGGTGTTGCAGACGGCACTGCGACTGTGAATCCTACAGGTGGAACAGCCCCGTATTCATTCGAGTGGGCTCCCGGGCAAATTACGAATCAAATCGCCACCAATCTTTTTGCCGGAGGCTATGCGGTTTTGGTTACGGACGCAAATGGATGCACAGAAACAGGATCGGCACAAGTTTCAAATATTGGGGCACCCTCGATGTCAGCAATTGTATTTCAGGATGTTTCGTGTTCAGGTGGAGCAGATGGGATTGCTGTTGTTCAGTCTGCTCTCGGAAACGGTCCTTTTTCATTCGTCTGGGGCAATGGAATTTCCGGCGATACTGCTTATGGTTTGGTTGTTGGTACCTATCCTGTCATAATGACCGATATCAATGGTTGTGTCACCACGGATACGGTGCAAGTTTCAGAACCAGCTCCACTTACAATTAACATCGCGTCGCAGCCAGTCAGTTGTAATGCTGGAAACAACGGATCAGCTTTCGTCACAGCCGGTGGAGGCGTTCCAGGTTATGTTTATATGTGGTCAGGAGGGCAGTCAACGAATCCTGCAATCAGCGGACTTGTAGCAGGCTCATATATGACAACTGTTACGGATATGAATGGATGCTCTGTTACCGCTTCAATATCCGTCTATGAACCACCGGCTCTGCAGCTTCAGCTGACTTCAACCCCGGCATTATGTTTCGGTTCCTCCGATGGAAGTGTTATCGCTTCTGCATCAGGTGGGACAGGGTCTATCGCCATTCAATGGACTGGATCGAATGTCATTTCGGATACCGTCAACGGACTTTCGTTCGGTTACCATAGTGTGACCGCCACAGATGCTAACGGTTGTTTCATCGTTGATTCCATATTGGTTGATCAGCCTACTGCATTATCGCTTTCGGTCACCTCGGATTCTGTTTCATGCACCGGGTTCTCTGACGGATCATTGGAGGCTATTGTGACCGGTGGTACGATTGGATATTCATATGCTTGGTCGCCGCTATCCTCCAATTCAAATCAATTGATCGGCATTCCTGCCGGAGCTTATCAGGTTGCCATAACAGATGCCAATGGTTGTACTGCTTCAGCTTCAGCTGATATAATCGACCCGGATCCCCTCACACTTTCACTTCTGCTTCCACCTGTGATTTGCATAGGGCAGACCACGCCACTTGTGGCTTTTCCTTCAGGGGGAACCTCACCACTTTCCTTATTTTGGTCAACTGGAGAAACGTCTGACTCGATTTATGTCTCTCCAATTGTAAATTCCAGCTATTCGGTTGGTCTTACTGATGCGAATGGGTGCTCATTGTCTCCACAGACTGTGACAGTTTTTGTCAATCCTCCGTTGGCGGTTTCCGTTTCAAGTCCCTTAGAAATTTGCGAAGGAGAAACTGCACAGATCTCATCGTCCGCAAGCGGCGGTGACGGTGGTCCGTATGTGTATTCGTGGAATGGCAATTCAATATTATCCGCATCTGCTGTAGTTGTTCCTGCTACTGATTCGGCCTTTACCGTCACAATTTCTGATGGTTGCAGTCCAGATGTTTCTGCTACAGTATTAATAACTGTTCATCCTCTGCCTGAAGTGGAGTTCACACCTCAGCAATTCGTAGGATGTAGCCCGGTTACGGTACAGTTATCCAATGTATTCCAGGTTCCTGTCGGCTCTGTTTATTCATGGGATCTGGATGAAACGGTTTCAAATGAGATTTCTCCGACATATACATATACCACCCCGGGTTATTACGATATTTCTCTTTCCATAACTACACCTGAAGGTTGCTCAGATGCAATTGCAGTTCAAGATGCGGTGCATGTTTATGGGTATCCTACAGCGATATTCGAGCAATCAACTGAGTCTGTATCCGTGTTTGCTCCTTCGGTAGAACTACAGGATCTGAGTATTGATGCTGTAAGCTGGGCATGGGATTTCGGGGACGGGACTGTTTTATTCGGAGAACAGTCTCCGACTCATGTTTATTCTGACAGTGGAACATTTACGATCCAATTGATTGTTACCAATGATGGCGGCTGTACTGATACTGTTTACGGCATTGTACGGATCGAGCCTGAATTCACCATATTCATTCCCAACGCATTCACCCCGAACGGTGATGGGAAAAACGATTTCTTTTTCCCTGTTGGCGAAAATATCGTCAGCATAGAAATGTGGATTCTTGATCGCTGGGGTCTTGAGATTTTTCACTCGACGAGTTTTGAACTGCAGTGGGACGGCACCTATTATGGCAATCAGCCTTCATGCCAGAATGACGTTTATGAGTACGTGGTGGATGCTGTTGACCTTGCCGGAAGGAAACGCCGGTATATCGGACATGTTTCCTTAGTGCGTTGATTTCACCACCCTCCTTTTCTGAAAAACGTCGATCACCAAGGCGAGTATCATTACACAAAGCGCTCCGATCATATTCAACCATAAAAAGGCACTGAAGTCATTCAGCCAGGCCCATACGATGAACGTCTCAGTGAGTATGGCTGCATAGAAGACGGCCGAACCCTTTATGTTTTTAAGAAAGAAGGCGGTAAGGAATATTCCGAGAATGGTCCCATAGAACAGGGACCCCAGTATATTCACTGCCTCTATCAGGTTGCCCAGTTTGCCTGCATATAATGCGGTGATTATTGAAAAAACACCCCATGATGCAGTGCTCCATTTTGATACATTCACCCAATTTCTTTTTGGCAAAGGTGCTTTTACTTCGCTTGCCCTGAAAATATCTACCACCGTAGTCGAGCCAAGCGAGTTCAAACCGCTTGCAGTCGATCCCATGGCTGCAAGTAGTATTATCGCTATCAGTATGCCGATCAGTCCGTGAGGCAGATAGTCAAGTACGAACGTGAGAAAAACATAATTCGTATCATTCGCATCCGCTTCTGGTTTCTCCTTCTGTATCGTTGCGATGATGTTTTTCCTGATACTGTCGCAGGATTTGTTGAGCTTTGCCAGTTCGTTTCTTAGGTGTTCTGTTTTCTCCTCGGTTCCTTTTCTCACAGAAGTAGCCAACTCCAACGCTTTTTCTTTTTTCTTTTCGTGAAAATAGCGGAAGTCGTTTTCCATCGCTTTCAATTCACTTCCAGAGCTGCTGCTTCTTACTTCATCTAGCAACTGTCGGTTGAAATAGGCAGGCGGCTGGTGGAATTGATAGAATGCGAATACCAGGGTTCCTAGCAACAGTATCATGAATTGCATGGGAATTTTTACGAATCCGTTCATCAGAAGCCCAAGTCTGCTTTGTCTGTCGCTTTCACCTGTAAGGTATCTTCCTACCTGTGATTGATCGGTTCCGAAGTAGGATAGTTGTAGGAAGAAACCTCCGATCAGTCCTGACCAGACCGTATATCGGTTGTCAAGGTCGAATGAGGTGTCAAGTGCATTCAATCTGCCTGATTTGCCGGCTATATGTAATGCATCGGTGAATCCTATGCCTTCTGGTAAGAGGTGAACCACCATCCAACCTGCTATGAATAGCCCGGTGAAAATGATGGTCATCTGCAAGACCTGTGTATATGAGACGGCTTTTGCGCCTCCTGAGACGGTGTAGGCAATTACCACACCTCCAGTGAAAATGGTAGTCCAGGCAAGATCGATTCCAAGAATGGTAGATACCACGATCGAAGGAGCATAAATGGTGATTCCTGTGGAAAGTCCTCTTTGTAAAAGGAACAAAATTGCCGTCAGTGTTCGAGTTTTCCTGTCGAATCTGCGTTCCAGGTACTCGTAGGCCGTGTATACATTCAGTCCTCGAAATGCAGGGATGAATGTAGTACATATCAAAATCGTTGCAATCGGAAGGCCGAAATAGAATTGGATGAACCGCATGCCGTCACCATAGGCTTGACCAGGTGCCGATAAAAAAGTGATGGCGCTGGCTTGTGTTGCCATCACAGAAAGTCCCACATGATACCATGGCATCTTTCTGTCAGCAAGCAGGTAGGTCTGTAGGTCTGTAGCTCGCCGGCTCTTAAAAACTCCGTAGGATACCACTACGGCCAGCGTCAGAAACAACAATATCCAATCGAGGATATTCATCTGAAGTATCGTGTGAATATTGAAAGGAGCAAAATGATGAGTAAAAGGAATCCTCCTAAGGCCAAATAGGCTTTTAACCAGCCTTTACTGCCTTGATTATTTTCGACTTTCATCATCTTTTAGGCAGCTCAATCAGGTTTGTAAAAAGTCTGAATGCCCCGGGAACTCCTGCGGGCAATTCTCTGAAGAAGGCGAGTCCTGTATAAGCGAAATTCCCTTTGCCGTAAGGAGCGATGATCAGACTTCCCTGATTTTCTTTTTCTGTAGGGTCGTTCATGCCCAGCGGTTGTACATATATGCTGTCAGTTGCCGATGCGAAGTAAATACCCCGCTCCTGAACCCAGCTTTCGAAATCTTTCGAAGTGATTTTATTCGGGCTGTTCAACACCGGGTGGTCGGGTAGAAGGAAGCGGACGTCTGAACTTTCGTCCGTTACACGTTGATTTGAAATCGTGAAAGGGTAGGGGCCGATTTTTTCCGGTGCAGGCCCTAGTCGGTTGTTGGTGTTGAATTGTACGATAAGATTACCACCGTTTTTCACATAATCAAGCAACGTGTATCTGAATCTTATAAGATTCTGTTCCGTGTTGAATGCGCGCACACCGGTCACAATCGCGTCGAATACAGAAAGGTCATCGGTCTGTAATGCTTCTTCATCCAAAATGGTTACCTGATACCCGGCTTGTTCGATACAGGATGCGACATCATCTCCGGCCCCCTCCAGATAACCAACTTTACCCTGACTGGATTTTATTGAAATATCTTTAAGAGGTATGGAAGATTCGGGGAGGAAGAATTGCTCGGGTATATGGTCGTATTTTATGCGCTTGATGCCACGCCGACTGCTGATCTTGCCGTCATTGAAACTAAGGCTCAATTTCGAATCCGGTGTTTCTCCCGGAAAGACAGTCATTTTGAGCCTGATTTCTTCGCCTTTTTTTTCAAATCGAATCAGTGTATCCGATAAGTTGACCTTCCAGTCATGTTCAATCACAGTCGACAATCTGCCTGATAGGGAGTCCATGTTCGATCGAAGGGTTACTGTGACCGTTCTGGGTTTTTTATTGAAAAAGGAAGCCTTTCTCTCATTGAATGTGATGGTGACCGGGGGCAGTATTTCCACTTGCCGATAAACTTCTCCTCTTACCGGATCGGTGTATTTATATAGAACAGGAATTTTCATGCTGATCAACTCGCCACCTATTTTAAGAGTGGTAGTCAGGTGAAAGGCCGGATCGTTTTCCGCTTGTCCTGTTTGAAGGATGTCCGATATATTGAATATGCCCGAAGGATGCTCATCTATCAGCCAATAGGGAGAAGTCCAGGCGGTTTTTTCAGGAATCCTGAAGTCGTGATTGATGGTGATCAGTTCATTTTTTTTCAATAACAGCCCGACGGCGGTATCGATGTCCGGAAATCTGAGGTTCATGAAATCAATGCCAAGTTCCCCTCTATTCACTGCCTGGATTTTGAGTTTACAGTTTGTGCCGGGAACGTTTACAGGTTCGCCGGAATATGCTTCCATCCAAAAACCAGAGCATGCAAGCAGTAGCCGGGTGTTTTCCTCCAACTTGATTTTTCTCCAATAACGAGTAGTTCCGTCTGTTGTGTCCAGTGATAAAAGTGATTTTCTGATAGTAAGAATAGCCTGCACTGAATTCCAGGGATGTTGCTTGTCGAATTTTCTTTTCAACCTGATTATTTCTGAATTCAGTGTACTCGCTCCTGCGATGCGGCTCCAGGAAGTGTTGATTCCTTCAAATACATCGGTCTTTACGGAATCCCCGTTGAGTTGTTTGAAATACTCTATCGATGATCCTCTTATCGCCGCCGAGCCGAAGCCTTGACTTTTATGATTCGATCTGCTTTCGGCCGCTATTTCACCATGACTCTTTCCAAGTAATGGATTGAAGACTCCCACATCCAGTTTCAACTGATCAGGAGATGTGGTATTCGTTGAGCCGAAGTTGAAGGTGTTCCAAAACAGTCTTCTGGCTTGCCATGTTTCGACATGTGCCAACTGCCAAGAGAATCTTGAAGGATCTGCAGCGGCAGTGAAGGCCTCCTGAGCCAATATGGCTGATGCTGTGTGATGCCCGTGACCTCCTTCGCCGGTGGTAGGAAAACGGCAGATGATCACATCAGGACGGAAATTTCGAATGACCCATACCACATCAGAAAGTATGCTGTCCTTATTCCAAGTCCTGAAAGTCTCCTCCGGATTCTTTGAATAGCCGAAGTCACAAGCACGAGTAAAAAACTGCTCGGCCCCATCAGTACGACGGGCGGCAAGCAATTCCTGAGTCCGGATGAGCCCCAATAAATCGCCTTGCTCTTTTCCAATCAGATTCTGCCCGCCATCACCACGTGTGATAGACAGGTATCCTGTGCGGTAATTGCGCTCTCTTGCCATAAATGACAGTAATCGCGTGTTTTCATCGTCAGGGTGCGCAGCCACATAAAGTACCGAGCCAAGTACGCCCGATTTCTCCATAGCTAAGCTGATTTCATCAGAAGAGTAAATGCTTCTGCTTTGTCCAAATGATAGTGATACATGTAAAAATGAGCACAGCAGTGCAAAACTCAATTTCGTAGATTTTCCGGGCATATCTGGAAAGAGGCGTATTTTATTCAAGGTTTTTTGCGTTGATCTGTGACAATAATCACCAACTAATTTTCATCGAAATTACTTATTAAAGCCGATAAGCCGGACACTCAAAATACTTGCAAATGAACTTCCAACTTTCATACTTTTACCCCTGAATCACACATCGCCATGAAACATTCAATCAAACGCATTTTTCTCTTTTTATGCCTCTCCGCTTTTATAAGTTCATGTGACCGTTTTAAACAGCAGGAGGGTCCTGATCCTGCCGTTCAAGCGGAGAAAAACCGTATTGAACAGGAACGCCGGGATTTGGAAGAGCAGAAGGCTGACTTCGATCGTCAGGTAGCTCAGGAAGAAGAACGTAAGCGTCGCGAGGAGGTGAAGAAACAAGCTGAGCATACTAGTAAATTCTCAGTTTATTCAGAAGCGGTCGCCGTTAGTCCCAAATGTTATTTCTACAGCATGCCCGATCCCTCTGCTATCCGTCGCTCTTACCTCGTGGAGGGCGACCGAGTCATGATCCAAAAAATCCAAAGGAATTTCGTTTACGTCGATTTTTTTAACGAATACAGTGGAAAGTCAACCAGTGGTTGGCTGGATACGCAGGATCTTGAGCCTGTCAGCAATTGATGTATTGCTGTAATGCGCATGGCCGGACTCCTTCAATCCGGTCTTAATGGTTTTTCCCTGATCCAATATCTTCATGGTCAAAGCAGTGATGAACCAGTCGCCAATAGGTCTCGATGACGCAGAAGTGATTGATTCCCGCAGGCTTCATGGAGAAAATAAATTGCCTTCGGGAAGCCGTAGCGGTTTTAAGATCATCATCGGTATCGTCATTGAGCCGATGTTCATCCTTCTTGCCATAGCATGCGCATTGTACTTGGTTACTGGACAGTACAACGAGGGTGTTGCGATGTCTGTTGCGATGTTGTTGGTTGCTGGCATTTCGATTTTTCAGGAATATAGAAGTGAGCGGGCGCTGGAAGCATTGCGGAGCCTTATAAGGCCGGGTGCGAGCGTGCTGAGATCCGGTTCATGGACAACTCTTCCCGTGGAAGTTTTGGTTGTAGGCGATATAATCAGGTTGTATGAAGGTGAGCAGATTCCTGCAGATTGCGAATTGCTTTTCAGTAACGACCTTTTTGTAAATGAAGCGGTTCTGACCGGGGAGTCATTTCCTGTTGCCAAATCGGTTTCTGGAGATCCTGTTTTTACAGGTACTGTAGTGGTTTCTGGAATCGCCACCGTGCGGATTACCGCAGTTGGCCTGAATACCAGGCTGGGTAAGCTGGGAAAATCATTGAGTGAAATCCCGACATCGCGCACACCGCTTCAAAAACAAATTGGCAGATTCACGCGATGGATGGCCTTTATCGGAATCATCGCCTTTGCTCTCGTCTGGTTGGTGAATTACGTCGAGAGTGGAGATATCATACACGGATTGTTTCATGGTTTGACATTGGCAATGGCCGTTTTGCCCGAAGAAATTCCGGTCGCGGTTTCCACTTTCATGGCGCTAGGTGCATACCGTATGATAAAAAAAAGAGTACTTGTAAGGCATATCCATACAGTCGAAGCCTTGGGAGCTTCTACAATAATTTGTGTCGACAAGACGGGGACCATCACTCGTAATTCCATGTCTTTGGCGGAAATGTGGATGCCCGATGGCCCAGAAGCTGGGCGCAGTACAGATGAACTATTGCTGATTGCACGACTCGCATGCGAACCTGATGCTTTTGATCCGATGGAGCAAGCCATCGAGGAAGCATTTCTTAAATCAAAACCACGCGATTTTTCTGCACTCAAATTGATAAGGGAATATCCATTGAGTGGCAAATACCCGATAATGACTCATATTTATGATTCAGCAGAAAGAGATTGGATCGTTGCATCGAAAGGTTCGCCTGAAGGAATCATTTTACAATCCGATTTGACGTTGGAGCAACGCGAATCGGTCGAGCATGAGATAACCATTTTGACCACCAAAGGTTTCCGGGTATTAGCAGTGGCAGACTCAACTCTTTCAAAAGTGCAAGAGTTGCCCGCCGACCAATCATCCATACGATTAAGATTCCTGGGGCTGTTGGCCTTCGCTGACCCGGTCAAGCAGAACATACCTGAAGTGATAAGCGTATTGAGAGAGGCTGGCATTCGCATCAAGATGATCACAGGAGACCATCCTTCTACGGCCTGTCATGTTGCAGCCATAGCGGGCTTGGAACGTCCCAATGATTTTCTAACTGGTGAGCAACTTCATTCATTGTCAGATCACGATCTCGCTGATGCTGTTGAGCGGGTAGATGTTTTCGCTCGCTCGATGCCGGAGACCAAACTGAAAATAATAAGGGCGCTTAAGGCTCGCGGTGAAGTGGTTGCTATGACGGGAGACGGAGTTAATGATGCCCCTGCTTTAAAAGCTGCCGATATCGGCGTAGCCATGGGAAAAAGAGGCAGTGAGGTGGCCAGGCAGGCTTCTTCTTTGGTATTGTTGGACGATGACCTTTCTGCCATGTCAGATGCGATCAGCCATGGCAGAAGGATTTATTCCAATCTTAAAAAATCTATTGGATACATCATCAGTATTCACATTCCCTTGGTGTCTGTAGTCTTGGTGCCATTGTTACTGGGTTGGGATTATGTAGCGCTTTTCAGTCCTGTGCATGTCATATTTCTTGAAATGGTGATGGGTCCTACCTGTAGTATTGTGTTTGAAGGAGAGCCGGCAGAGCCGGATGTGATGAGACGTCCGCCTCGTCCAATCTCTTCCACATTTTTCAGTATCCATGAGTTATGGACCGCCATCATGCGCGGAATTGTTGTGGCTGTTTTCCTCCTCTCCATGGTGGCCTTTGCACATTTCATGAAGATGGATGAGGCTCATATCAGGACCAGTGTATTCATCATGATAGTTTGGTCAAATATATTTCTCACCTTCTCGGCACGCAGTGAACGGATTCCAGCATGGAGTACATTCTTCTGGCAAAATCCATTCCTATGGTTGATGCATGTCATCACGCTCATAATGATGTTCACCTGCATATCATGGAATCCCATGATGGAGATTTTCGGTTTTTCTACTGTTTCAATTTCATGGTTTCTTGCATTGATAGGACTTTCAGGTCTCTCCGTATTTTGGTGGGAACCACTGAAAAGATTTAAGCCGAATTGATCCCTTGATTCTTATCGGATTTTGAACAATCCGCGTGTTCATGTGTTATCTGTTATGGTTTGTTAAAACCATTAAAGATGAACCATTCATGAGGCTTTTCTTCCTCTCCGTATTTTTTTCTCTTGCACTCCTTGGTTATTCATTCTCGGCGGTGGCTGATAATTCGCTAACCCTCACTATCATAACCAAATCCCAAGAGAAGGGGGAGGTACTTATCGCTGTTTTTGCTTCAGAAAAAGGGTTTCCATACGAAGGAGAACGTGCAACAAAGCTTGCAAAATGCAAACCGGTATCCGGAAAATGTTCGGTTTCCATCAGTGATCTGCCTCCGGGAAAATATGCAGTATCCGTTTTTCAGGACAGGAATGGAGATGAGAAATTCAATACCAACTTTCTCGGTATCCCGCAAGAGGGGTATGGGGTATCCAACAATGCGATAAGCACCTTTCGGGCACCAACATACCAGGAGGCTTTATTCCAGCATAAATCCTCGACAAGTCTTGAAATCCGTTTGACCTATTGATCAAATTGTCATGCAACGTGTAAAGAAAATAGCAGTGATAGGGAGTGGCTTCGGTGGCCTTTCTGCAGCGATAAGGCTTGCCGCCTCTGGCCATGAAGTCACAATTTACGAGAGACTTGACAAATGGGGAGGAAGAGCTTATCAGTTCGAAAAGGACGGATTTCGCTTCGATGCGGGTCCTACCGTCATAACCGCTCCTCATACCTTCGATGAGCTGTTCGCACTTGCCGGGAAGCAGCGCACCGACTATTTCAAACTCATTCCGCTGGATCCATTCTACCGTGTATTCAATGAAGACGGCAGGCCATTCGATTATTGGCGTAATCCTGAAAAAGCGGCGGAAGAGGTTGCCAAATTCAGTCCATCAGATGTTGAAGGATTCAAAAAGTTCGTCCAGGGAACAGTCGATATCTTCAATTGGTTTCACCCTTTCACTGAAAAAACGT
Organism: Bacteroidota bacterium; assembly: GCA_046090385.1. Classification (GTDB taxonomy): domain Bacteria; phylum Bacteroidota; class Bacteroidia; order AKYH767-A; family 2013-40CM-41-45; genus Pollutiaquabacter. The sequence continues at coordinate 3,927 of JBJSZR010000100.1, read as the reverse complement.
TCCCGACATTTTTATCATTCGCCAAGATATTCCCTCACGTTTTGGCGAACGGTATATGGCGTAACATGTATGATTATGCATCTCAGTTCGTAAAGGATGATTTCATGCGACAGGTTTGTTCCTTCCACCCGCTCTTGGTCGGGGGGAATCCTTTCGATACGCCTTCTATTTACGGACTTATCGCACAATTCGAACGCGAGTGGGGAGTCCATTTCGCTCACGGAGGAACCGGTGCTATTGTTGATGCGTTGGGAAAACTTTTTATCGATTGTGGCGGTAAGATCCGTTTCAATGCCGAAGTGAAGGAAATTGTGATTCGAAATAAGCGCGCTTCGGGTGTGCGGCTGATGGACGGCTCGGTAGACCAAGCCGACGAGGTGGTTTGCAATGCCGATGTGGCATTCGCCATGAATAACATGATACCACGTGATCAGCGTCCTGCATCCGCATTGTTCAGGCTTAATAACGCAGAATACAGTAACTCCCTTGTGGTGATCTATTTCGGTACGAACCGTACTTATGAAGAGTCATCATTGTTACATCACAACCTCGTCTTGGGGCCATCTTACCGTAAATTGATGCGTAGCATCTTCGATCGGAAATTACTCAAGGAAGACCTCGGTTTGTATATTCACATGCCCAGCCGTACTGACCGTACTATTTGTCCCGAAGGCTGTGGATCGTTCTATGTGCTCTCTCTGGTGCCGAATCTCGATGGTGGCCAGGACTGGGATTCCATCATGCCCCGTTACGTCGATAACGTCCTCGGATTCATGGAAGAAAAATTCCTACCGGGATTATCGTCATCCATCGTGACCAAGCACGCAATCAACCCGCTTTATTTCAAACATGCGTTGAACAGTCATAAAGGCGCGGCGTTTTCCATCAAACCTTCAATGCTTCAATCCGGCTACTTCCGTCCACAGGTTGAATCATCCTACTTTTCCAATCTCTATTTCGTAGGTGCAGGAGTGCATCCAGGTGCTGGCGTACCCGCTGTAATGGCATCCGGGAAAATCGCAGCCGGTCTGATCGATCCCGTTATGCAGCGCGAAGCTGTTCCGGTGGATATCCGATTATCACCTGCCGGCTGATCATGGAAGCACCCTATTATTCTCCCGGGTTCGCGCGTAATCAACGTGAATATTCCGCCACTGATTTACCTGTCATCGGAAAAATCCCCGAATGGGTCAATGGTCATTTGGTACGCAACGGACCAGGCATGGTTGATCTGAAGAATCAGAAGCTCAATCATTGGTTCGATGGTATGGCAGCTTTGCATGGCTTCACTATCCGGAACGGGAAAGTGGATTATCTATGCAGATATCTGCAGTGTGCTTCTTACAAGAGCGGCAGTGCCGATCAAAAACTCACCTATTCGGAATTTGCAACCGATCCATGTAAATCGATTTTCAAAAAGGTCCAGTCATACATCGTTCCTACTCCTCCTAATATGACCGATAACGCCAAGGTCAATTTGGCGAAGGTCGGCGATAAATTCATGGCGCTTGGTGAAACGCCGATGATGATAGAGTTCGATCCCGGAACCTTAAAGACACTCGGTATACAGGAATTGATACCTGGTGGCTTCGCCTATAAAACGACGGCCCATCCACATTTCGACGATGGTACTGCTTACAATCTCGTCGTCAAATTCGGAATGTTCTGCCAGTATCGCATCCATGATGTATTGAATCCCCAAAAACCGCTTGCATCCGCTATGGTCATGCAGCCTGCCTATCTGCATGGTTTCGGAATGAGTAAAAAGTATTTCATCATTGCTGCTGGTCCTTATACCGCTGTTCCATTGGATCTTTTATACTGGCATAGGCCTTATGCAGAGAATCATAAATGGCACCCTGACCGTGGGGCGTCCATTTTCATATTCGAGCGGTCCACCGGCAAGCTGAAGTTAAAGGTTGAGACAGAAGCTTTTTTCACGTTTCACCATGTAAACGCATGGGAAGAGGGCGACGATTTGGTCATGGATATCGATGCTTACGACAGTGCCGATATCATTCAGCGATACTATCGTGATGAGCTCGCCGATCCCGAGACCATACTTCCATTCGGAACAATCCGTCGTTACAGGGTCGGCTTGAAAACGAAAAAGGTAACGAGCGAAGTTCGGTCGGAAGCATGTATCGAACTGCCGCGTATAGATTATGATCGCTATAACATGTCGGCTGATTACAGGCATGTGTATGGCGTAAGCGTGCATCCTTCCATGCGAAAAGGGTTTTATAACGCTATCGTAAAAATCAATCCTGAAAAAGGCTCCAGTCACTATTGGCATGAAGCAGGAACCCATCCCGGCGAACCTTATTTTTTGCGGGCTCCAAAAGCAAAGACTGACGAGGATGGAGTGTTGCTGTCGATTGTGCTGAATCCGGTCAGGAGGGATTCATTCCTTCTTGTTTTGCGTGCGGAGGATATGACCGAGTTGGCACGTGTGCCTGTGCCCGAGCCGATACTCTACGGATTCCATACCGAATTCTTTCCTTCTTAAGGCGTGTGAACATCTTTTGCGGGTGCATCCGGAGGATGGTGCATCTTGATGTATTTTTGGGCTTTATCCATGAAGCCTACACTGCCAAAAGGAACTCGCGATTTTTCCCCTGAGGAAATGCTCCGCAGAAACCATATTTTCGGAGTGATCCGCAAAGCCTATCAGCGCTATGGATTTCAGGAAATAGAAACGCCTGCCATGGAGAACCTTTCCACCCTGGAAGGTAAGTATGGCGAGGAAGGCGATAAGCTCCTGTATCGCATACTTGATTCGGGTCCGGTAATTGATCGGCTCAAATCGATTTCTGATCCGAAAATCGGTGATTTGTCAGAGAAAGGACTTCGTTACGACCTTACAGTTCCTTTCGCGCGTTTCGTGGTCATGAATCAGCATCGTCTGCAGTTGCCTTTCAAACGCTATCAGATACAGCCTGTATGGCGGGCCGATCGTCCGCAAAAAGGCCGTTACCGAGAATTCTATCAGTGCGATGCCGATATCGTCGGCAGCGATTCCTTGTTCAATGAGTTGGAATTGATTAGGATCATCCAGGACGTATTCGGTGAAATCAAGCTTGGAGTGGTTGTTAAATTGAATAACAGGAAGATCCTCGCTGGTATTGCCGAGGTGATCGGTGCGCACGATAACATAATCGATATAACCGTTGCAATCGATAAGCTCGATAAGATAGGATTGGAACAAGTCAATGCAGAACTATCCTCCAAAGGACTATCGGAATCTGCGATCAGGCTGCTGCAACCGGTGATCGCTCTCGCAGGAAGTAATGAATCAAAGCTCGAGTCCTTACGGACATTGCTCAAGGATTCGGAAATCGGGATGAAAGGAGTTGCAGAGCTGGATTTCTTACTGTCGCTTCTTTCAAGAACCGTATCAACGGCTACCAATGTCGAAATTGATGTCACTCTTGCAAGGGGCCTCAACTACTATACGGGTTCCATCATCGAGGTGAAAATTTCTGACGAAAGATCCGCTTTCAGCAGTTCAGTGTGCGGAGGCGGTCGTTATGATGATCTTACCGGAATCTTCGGTTTAAAAGGAGTTTCCGGTGTCGGAATATCATTCGGTGCAGATAGGATTTATGATGTTTTGGAGGAGGTGAATGGCTTCCCTGAACTGAGTGAAGATTCGACACGCATCCTTTTCGTCAATTTCGGAGAGGAAGAGGCGGTTCATTGTTTGAAAATACTGGCTCGTCTTCGTGCTGATGGCATCAATGCCGAGTTGTATCCGGATGCAGCCAAAATGAAAAAGCAGCTTTCCTACGCTGATGCCAAGAAAATCAGATACGCCGCATTGGTAGGAACGGATGAAATCGCAACCGGAAGGGTTTCAGTGAAAGATCTTTTAAAAGGCGAACAGACAGTCGTTACAGTAGATGAACTTGTTCATCTGTTGAAATG
>JBJSZR010000099.1:0-1574 GCA_046090385.1 Bacteroidota bacterium | reverse complement strand
CCGGATTTCTGACATTCGATGGCAAGGTTCAAAGCAGTCTGACCTCCCATAGTAGGCAACACAGCATCGATCTTATGTTTCTCAAGTATCTCAACGATTGATTTTTTCGTGAGTGGCTTAAGAAACATAAGATCGATGCTGTGTTGCCTACTATGGGAGGTCAGACTGCTTTGAACCTTGCCATCGAATGTCAGAAATCCGGCATCTGGGACAAGTTCGGTGTGCAGATCATAGGAGTCGATATTGATGCCATCCATACCACTGAAGACCGAGAGAAGTTCCGTCTGAGGATGTTGGAGTTGGGCGCGGGCGTCTGCAAGGGTCGTGTAGCTACCTCTTTTCTCGAGGGAAAGGAAATCGCTCAGGAGATCGGTTTTCCCCTTGTAATACGTCCTTCTTTCACGCTCGGCGGTACGGGTGGCGGTTTCGTTCATTCCAAAGATGAGTTCGATGCCGCACTCAACAGGGGATTACATGCATCGCCGGTACATGAGGTGCTGATAGAGCAGTCCATCATGGGATGGAAAGAGTTCGAACTCGAATTATTGCGTGATGCTGGTGGTAACGTGATCATCATTTGCTCCATCGAGAACTTTGATCCGATGGGTATCCATACCGGTGATTCCATCACTGTAGCACCGGCAATGACGCTCTCCGATGTCACCTATCAGAAGATGCGTGACCTCGCTATCAAGTGTATGAACGGTATTGGTGATTTTGCCGGTGGATGTAATATCCAGTTCTCCGTCAATCCGGAGAACGAGGATGAGATCATTGTCATAGAAATCAATCCTCGTGTTTCACGTTCGTCCGCGCTGGCATCGAAAGCCACCGGCTATCCTATTGCAAAGATCGCCGCCAAACTGGCCATCGGTTATCACCTGGATGAGTTGAAGAATCAGATCACCAAAAGTACGAGTGCCTTCTTCGAGCCATCCATCGACTATGTGATCGTTAAAGTGCCACGTTGGAATTTCGATAAATTCAAGGGAACCGATCGTCACCTGGGTTTACAGATGAAATCTGTGGGCGAAGCCATGGGCATCGGCCGATCTTTCCAGGAAGCCCTTCAAAAAGCTTGTCAGTCACTGGAAATCAAACGCAACGGTTTGGGCGCCGATGGTCGTGAAATACGCGATCAGGAGGACATTCTTGACAGTCTTGAACGTCCGCGTTGGAACCGGCTTTTCCATATTTACGATGCTTTCAAACTCGGTATTCCTTTTAACACCATCCGCAAGCTCACCAGGATCGATACCTGGTTCCTCAGACAGATCGAGGATCTGATTCTTTTGGAAAAAGAGATCCAGCAACACAGTATCGATTCGATTCCTCGCGAATTGATGATGACTGCTAAGAAGAAGGGTTATGCCGACCGTCAAATCGCACACTTGTTAGGATGTCTTGAAAGTCAGGTGCATAAAAAGCGCCATGAGATGAACACCACCCGCGTCTGGAAACTGGTCGACACTTGTGCAGCAGAGTTCGAAGCAAAGACTCCCTATTATTACTCTACGTTTGATGAGGAAAACGAATCAACCTCTTCCGATCGCAAGAAAATCGTGATTCTTGGA
>JBJSZR010000098.1:0-2645 GCA_046090385.1 Bacteroidota bacterium | reverse complement strand
CGCAGAAATATTGCAAGAGAGAAATATTGTTTCAAACAAGGTCGCTGACATCGAAGATGTGGAGTACGTAATCGGGCAAATGGGAAAACCGGAGGACTTCGCCGGTTCAGCCCCAGGTCAACCGGGGGCTCAGCCAGAAAGGAGTTATTCCATCGGACGTAAGATGTTCCGTGATCCTGACGACAAAGTACTTGGTGGAGTTTGTTCCGGACTTGGCGCTTATTTCTCAATAGATGCCGTCTGGATACGTCTGGCTTTCGCAATACTTTTCTTCGGCTTCGGTACCGGGTTCATGCTTTATCTGATTCTCTGGTTGGTGATCCCAAAAGCCAGAACAGCATCTGACAAGCTTCGGATGAAAGGGGAACCGATCAATGTAGCCAACATCGAAAAGAACATCCGGGAAGAAATGGAGGATCTTGAAAAACGGACGAGGAAAGGCGGTAGAACATTTGGGCCATTTTTAAGTCGTCTGCTTGAGGGAGTTGGCGAAATTCTTAAGAACATTCTGAAGGCCTTTGTGAAATTATTCGCATTCATATTCGTCTTCTTTGGAATAATTATGTCGTTAGTTGTCTTTGCTGTCCTTTTCAGTTTAACCACCAACAGCAACGGAATAAATCTGCCGTTGGATATCCGATCTTTTTTTACAAACCAAGGAACGTACCTGATGACCATTTGGGGAACTGCTTTGGCTATAGGAATACCATTTCTAGCCCTGGGATTATTCGGACTGAAACATCTGTTGAAGTCTAAATTACCGAAATTCACCAATTGGGCGCTGTTTGCTCTTTGGTTTGTGGGAATCATAATGATCATCATCGGACTTTCAGATGTGATACCATCCTTCAGAGCCGAATCCTCTATCAGGAAAGAAACCACGATTTCAGCTCCTCCAGGTAAAATAATAAACATCGATTGCGAAGATGAAGTGACAGATGATGATGCCTCTGAAGGTGTTTTCATCTTCAATGAAGTAAAGGTTTCCCGGCTGGTGAAATTGGATATCCGTCCTTCTGCAGACAGTTCTTGGCATCTCGTTCAGAAATTGAATGCTTACGGAAGAAACCAGGAGGATGCCAAAAAGAATGCAGGATCCATCACCTATGGGTTCAGCATCATGGACTCAACCCTTTTCATTCCAGGTCACTTCGATTACTCACAAAATGGCTATTTCAGAGGACAAAATATGGAGGTTATCCTGTTGATACCGGAGGGGGCCAAATTCCATCTGGGGAATGGACTGAAAAACATGCTTTACGATGTTTCGAACAGACAGAATATTTTCGATGAAGATATGGTAGGTCGCACCTGGCAAATCTCAAACAAGGAGCTCGACTGTATTGATTGTAACGGAAGCGAATCCACGGTGAACTGATTTCTGATATGATTGTTTACAGTTATTGAGTGGTTACTAATTGGCAGTCCAGACTCCCCTGAAGTAACTGTCATCCACTACAGATTAACTCAGAAACATATTTTAAACTCGTTACTTACCGATAAAAAAAAGAGCCCTGAAATACGGCTATTCATAATCTTGAACGAATCTCATTTCTTAATATATTGTGTAAATCAAAAAACCATTCCCAAATAACATGAAACGTTTCCTTCTGATTACCGCAACTGCATTGTTCACCTCGCTGTTTGCCAATTCACAAACACTCGACCAAATCATCTCCAACAATATCAAAGCCATGGGTGGAGCTGAAAATTGGGCAGCCGTCAAGTCCATTCGAATGAACGGCAGCATGGAATTGATGCCCGAAATGAAAGCACCCGTCACCATGCTGGTTAAGGACAAGACCAAATTCCGTTTCGAACTTGAGTTTCAGGGAATGAAAATGATTCAAGCCCTCGATGGCGAAAGTGGATGGAGTGTGGTGCCTTTTTCAGGAAAAACTGATCCTGAGCGCATGTCGGAAGAGGATGTCCGCAGTGCACAGGAATCAGCCGATATAGCTCCTGAGCTCTTCGACTATAAGTCAAAAGGAAAAGAGGTAGAGCTTCTCGGAAAAGAGGATATGGAGGGAACAGATTCCTACAAGTTGAAAATCACAAAAAAGAACGGAGACATCAGTTATTTGTATGTCGATGCTCAAAGTTTTCTAGTCATAAAGGAAACTTCGCGTCAGAAGTTCCAGGACAAGGAGGTTGAAGCGGTTTCAATCCCATCAGACTATCGAATGGTAGGTGGGGTCATGTTTCCTTTCTCCCTTGAAATGCGAGGCGATGATGAAGAATCCCAAGGCCAGTCCATGACCTTTGATTCAATTGAAGTGAATCCTAAAATCGACGATTCTGTTTTTGCTTTCCCAAATGCATCCGAAGGGAAGTGATTCGTTAAACATCACTCATAAGACATGAAAAAACTTCTTTCAGCCGTTTTGTTAACGGTTGTCCCTGCCATGCTTTTAGGGCAGGAAACCTCGAAAATAACCTCCTCACTTTTCGGTATGATGGAGGCCAGGTCGATCGGTCCATCTGTAATGGGAGGACGAATAACCGCCATCGACGCAGTGAATAACGATCCTCGGAAATTGTACATCGGTACTGCAGGCGGTGGTGTCTGGAAAACAAGTACCGGAGGTGCAACCTTTAAACCGGTATTTGATAAATACTGCCAGAGTATCGGCTCCCTTACCATC
>JBJSZR010000097.1:0-2036 GCA_046090385.1 Bacteroidota bacterium | reverse complement strand
AGCCGGGCTGTCTGATTTTTCACTCCATTGATTTCATCCCCAACCCGCTGATCGATAGCAAGGCAGTTGAATCCGAATTTATTCAGCTTGAGTGCGGTTTCAGTGTATTCGCCTCTGCTGAACCGATTCTGATGGCATAACAAAATGACAGGCATCGATTCATTCACCGGATACCACTGCGCTGTAAGGGTCAGGCCGTCTTTCGAAGGGAATTGTATGGTGAGTTGCGCTGAAGAGTTCAAAGTGACCAAAACAGCGGTTGTCGTCAATAAAATGGCTATGAGTTGCTTCATCCTGGTCAGCGAAGTTAACGAAAAGGCTGTTTGATGAATGCAGAGGTGCCGTTAGCTGATTTTGTTTCCGATTCTTCATCAACCGGACAATTTCCGCTGTGCAATACACGTTCAAGTAACATCGGAATGTTGACAAGTACGGGCTTGCTCGGGGAGTTGCCACTCTGTAGCCGGTAAATTTGTTAACTAATCAATAAAATTGCCCATGTACTACGGAATCGTGCTTCAGATCGTTGACTCCACCTCAGGAGCCATCGCATCCACTTCCACTTCGCCAGCTGCAGAGCAATCCATCTCTCTTTGGGATATGGCTCAGAAGGGTGGACCTATTCTCATTCCTATCGCCATACTTTCGATGGCAGCGGTTTATATCTTCTTTGAAAGGTATTTCACAATTCGTCGATTGTCCAATATCGACATGAACTTCATGAATCAGATCAAAGATCATGTGCATAGCGGTAATATCGATGCTGCCCGCACTTTGTGTCGCAATACCAAGACACCAGTTGCCCGCATGATCGAGAAGGGGCTGATGCGTTTGGGCAAGCCGGTCAAGGAAATAGAAGGGGCCATCGAGAACGTCGGCAAGCTGGAGATTTACAAGATGGAAAAGAACTTGAATATCCTCGGTTCCATCTCAGGCATTGCACCGATGTTCGGATTCTTAGGAACCATTTTCGGCGTTATCAAGATCTTCTATCAGATCGCTCAGCAGAATAGTCTTGAGATCAACACGATTTCAGGCGGTCTTTATGTGAAAATGATATCCAGTGCGGCCGGATTGTTGGTTGGTATGATAGCCTATGCAGGTTATCATTACCTTCAGAACATGATTGAACGCGTCACCAACAAGATGGAAGTGAATGCTGTAGAGTTCATCGATTTGCTCGAAGAGCCTGCTCATTCCTGATCATCTGTAACAATACCAATCATGAATTTGCGCAGAAGAAAAAGTCAGCATAGCGAAGTCTATTCGGCTTCGTTGAATGACATCATGTTCTTCCTTCTCTTGTTCTTCTTGATCACCTCTACGTTGGCTACGCCCAATGTACTGAAGCTCCTCCTGCCTTCCTCCAAAAGCAGCTCCCAGTCCATCAAGCACCCGATTGTGATATTGGTAACTGCCGACCTTCAATATGCAATCAACAATACACCGGTGCCCTCTGATCAGCTGGAATCTGCTCTGCGCGAAGCGGTAAAAGGGCAGCCTGACCCCACTGCCCTTCTAAAAGTGGATAAGACGTTGGAGGTGCAGAATCTGGTTGATGTGCTCGATATCGGAGCAAGGTTGAAGATCAAAATGGTACTCGCTACCAAAAATTCCAAGCAATAATCCATGGACGCCCGCATCCGTTCGCGGTCACTGCTCATTACACTCATGGTGCACACAGTGGTACTGTTGGCACTGATATTCGCCGTAATGACGACTCCGAATCCTCCTTTCCCCGACATGGGCGGAGGCGGTGGATTGTCTTTTGTGGATATCGGATATGTGGATGAATCGGTCGGTGATTTGCAACCAGCTACCGAGGTGACTACGACAGAGCCAGGAGGTGTATTGGAGAATACTACCGAGGAGGAGGAAGAAGTGGCTACACAAGATGCAGAAGAGTCGCCGATTGTCAAGGAAACACCTAAGAAGAAAACCAATGAAAAAAAGCAGAAGACGGATGTGAATAAGGAGAAATCTGATTTGAAGATCGATCCTCCCCGCAGACCTGATCCCAATTCCCTTTTCAAAGG
>JBJSZR010000096.1:0-2996 GCA_046090385.1 Bacteroidota bacterium | reverse complement strand
TTCACAAGCTGGGCTCTACAGCCTGGACGACGATGAAGCAAAAGACCAAGAAGAAGGTAAAAGATATCGCAAAAGACCTCATCGCCCTATATGCGAAAAGAAAGGCGACAGCGGGATTCGCATTCGCACCTGATACTTACCTGCAGACCGAGTTGGAGGCCAGTTTCATTTATGAAGATACACCCGACCAGATGAAAGCCACGCGCGATGTCAAAAAAGATATGGAGCGAGGATTTCCAATGGATCGGCTTGTATGCGGTGACGTGGGTTTTGGCAAGACAGAAGTGGCCATCCGCGCGGCATTCAAAGCGGTGGCAGATGGGAAGCAGGTTGCTGTATTGGTACCCACGACCATTCTCGCCTTGCAGCATTACAAGACCTTCCGTGAACGTCTGAAGGATCTTCCTTGCACGGTCGATTACATCAACCGTTTCAAGAGCACGCAGAAACAAAAGGAAACACTTGAGGCTTTGGTCAAGGGCAAGATCGACATATTGATCGGTACCCATCGATTGATAAGCAAGGACGTGAAGTTCAAGGACCTTGGACTCATGATCATCGATGAAGAGCAGAAATTCGGGGTCGCTGCCAAAGAGCGTTTGAAAGAGATGCGTGTGCATGTGGATACTTTGACACTTACTGCAACGCCGATACCCCGAACGCTTCAGTTTTCACTGATGGGCGCCCGCGATCTCAGTATCATCAATACTCCACCGCCAAACCGCTATCCTGTAACCACGGAATTGCATGTATTCGGCGAACAGGTCATAAGAGATGCGATCGATTATGAACTTTCCCGAGGTGGCCAGGTGTTTTTTGTACATAACCGTGTTTCAGACATCCATGAGATCTCCGATTTCATCCGTAAGCTGGTGCCGGAGGTACGGATCGCCGTAGGACATGGGCAGATGGATGGAGAGAAACTGGAGGAGGTCATGCTTGGTTTCATTGAAGGTGAATTCGATGTTCTGGTTTCAACAACGATCATCGAGTCAGGACTTGATATTCCGAATGCCAACACCATCATCATCAACCAGGCACAGAATTTCGGACTTTCCGATATCCACCAGATGCGCGGAAGGGTAGGGCGTTCCAACAAAAAAGCTTTTTGTTATTTGCTCACACCGCCTATGACGGTTTTGACTTCGGAGGCTCGCCAGCGTTTGAAAGCCGTTGAAGAGTTTTCCGATCTGGGTTCAGGTTTCAACATTGCAATGCGCGATCTTGATATCCGCGGAGCCGGTAATCTTCTTGGAGGCGAGCAAAGCGGGTTCATCACCGAAATAGGTTATGAGATGTATCAGAAGATCCTTGATGAGGCTTTACAGGAGCTGAAGGAAAATGAATTCGCTGATCTTTACAAGGAGGAGCTCGCTGAGAAAAGGAAATATGTTGCCGACTGCCAGATCGATACGGATCTTGAAATATTACTCCCGGCCGATTATGTGAACAGTGTCACGGAACGATTGGTGCTGTATAGGGAACTGGACAACATCGAAGATGAAGAAAAGCTTTCTTCCTATGAAGCCGCCCTGCGGGACAGATTCGGTCCGCTGCCACAACCCGCGCATGAGCTGTTGAATACGATCCGATTGCGTTGGATGGCCGAGGAATTAGGTTTCGAAAAGATCCTCATGAAGAATGGGAAGTTCGTAGGCCACTTCATCAGTAAACCTGATTCCCTATTTTATCAGTCAGAAAGGTTTTCAAGTATTCTGAAATACGTTCAGCAGCATCCGCAACAATGTAAGATGAGGCAAGATCGGGAAAGACTTTCATTGTCTATCACCCCCATTGTTTCAGTCGAGGCCACTAATAAGTTGTTCCGTGAGATGTTGGAATCCATGAACATCGTAAGCGCTTAATTGTCCAGTATTATTCGGATAGGGCCTTCGGCGATTTCAAAAATGATCAGTTTTCCGTCGATGGAATGATTGCCACCCCCAATCACCTCTACGGGAGTCGAGCGTAATGGCATCATGAGCGCCAGACCTTCCATGCGTTTAGGGACATTCACATAAACCACCCTTTTCTTGAATTCCTCCCTGATATCGACAGTCACTTCATTCCGTGCCGCCCACCAGAGCCCGAAATCGGAAATGGTGCCGAACCATGCTCTGTTTTTGAAAGAATCATGGAATGCTTTCTCGACTTGCCATCCTTCCTCTCCAGGGTGCACTTGTCCGATATAACAACCGCCATAGCGAGCTATCTGATTGCCAAGCTTTATAGCCGAGGCGATACGTTCAGTGGCAGTGTAGGGGGGGAGCTCATCATCATCGGTGATAGGGAATTCGAACACGTCGGTTTCACGTTCATACTCTCGATTGTATTTGAGTTGAATCGGAAAATGTGTCAGAGCCTGGTTGGCAGGGATAGTGGAACCGAATCGATAACCGGAGGCATCAAGACTTTGGGGATAGGAGAATGGAGTGTATTGGTAGGATGATCTGAAGGCTCTCGTAGAATTTCCCAAAGCAATCTGGTCCAAGAGATACTTTGAGATACGCATTTCGCCGAATACGGTAGCATTGTATGTTTTTTCGAAATCTAAAACATAAGGTTGGTAATCGGGATAAGTCTCTGAACCGTTTCCTTGCGGAAGCCGGTCGAAATCATAGGAGCCACAAACGGAATTGCTCTGAAGATCCATTCCAAGTTCCTTGATCGCACGGACTCGGGTAAGGTCGTCCTTACTGGCCAAGAGGCGTTGATGTCTGTCCCTGATGTATCCTGTTCGGATGAAGTAGGATGATCGGAGTCCGATATCTTTTTCCTTGATGGCAAAACCGTCTGAACGTTCAAGGAATTTTCGATGATTTATACTGTGGGTCACCACTACAGATAGCTCACGGTTGTAGGGTACTGTGCAGATCGTGGCAGCATCCCTGTCGTTTTCGAGATAAATGTTTTTCAGTAAGCGATACAGTACATCCAGGGTGGGTTCGAATGAGTTCGCGTCTGAACGATTCCAGTGTTCGTGCCGTTGGTTATGG
>JBJSZR010000095.1:0-1812 GCA_046090385.1 Bacteroidota bacterium | reverse complement strand
GATATAATATAATATATTATGTAATATATTATATTATATCTATTGCATAACATATATTACATAATATATTATATTATGTAATATATGTTAGCTCGGTTTTTTTTCAGTCTTTGGAGCTTTCCATTCATGACACTGAAGTCGGGCGAAGGATACTTCTTGAAATCAGAAACAGGTTGAAATTCCTGGAGGATGTTGGTCTCGGCTACCTTACGCTAAACAGGCTTTCCAATACGCTATCAGGAGGCGAATCTCAGCGTATAAATCTCGCTACATCACTGGGCAGTAGCCTTGTCGGTTCGATGTACATTCTCGATGAACCCAGTATCGGGCTTCATCCGCGCGACACGCAACAACTCATCGGTGTCCTTAAGTCGCTGCGTGATATCGGCAATACGCTGGTGGTTGTAGAACACGACGAAGATATCATGAAGGCCTCTGACGAGCTGATCGATATCGGTCCGGATGCCGGCCGACATGGCGGCGAATTGGTTTACCAAGGCTCCTTCTCGGGCATTTCAGTTTCAGAGAGAAGTCATACGGGCGATTACCTGAGTGGCAAACAAATGATACCTGTTCCTGAAAAACGGCGCAAATGGTCAAGCATCGTAAAAATAGAAGGTGCTCGGGAAAACAATCTGAAGAATATCACGGTGAAATTCCCGCTCGGTGTAATGACCGCAGTCACCGGAGTATCAGGTAGCGGAAAGACTTCTCTTGTGAAAAAAGTCCTCTACCCTGCTCTGAAAAAGATGCACGGCGGATATGGAGAACAATCGGGTACGTTTGATAAGATCAGCGGAAATTACTCCAAGATCACATCTGTCGAATTCATCGATCAGAATCCGATCGGCAAATCGTCCCGATCCAATCCGGTTACGTATGTCAAGGCTTACGATGAGATACGAGCCTTGTTCGCCGACCTTCCTATGTCGCGAGGCAGGAAATACAAGCCTGCTCATTTTTCTTTCAATGTCGAAGGAGGGCGTTGCGAAGTTTGTGAGGGCGAAGGCGAAGTTACCATTGAGATGCAGTTCATGGCAGATATCCATCTGGTATGCGAAAACTGCAACGGCAAACGTTTCAAGGCGGATGTACTCGATGTCCAATACCGTGGCAAGAGCATTTCTGATGTATTGGATATGACAGTCGATGAAGCGATAGAATTCTTCAGCACACCTGTTAAATCGAGCGGGAACGATGCAAAGATCGTCACTAAGTTGCAACCACTTCAGGATGTCGGACTTGGCTATGTGAGGCTTGGGCAGTCATCCAGCACCCTTAGCGGTGGCGAAGCACAGAGAATCAAGTTGGCTTCCTTCTTAGGAAAAGGGAACATGCACGAGCATACTCTTTTCATTTTCGATGAACCTACCACCGGCTTGCACTTTCATGACATCAGGAAGCTCTTGAAAGCATTCGATATGTTACTGGAGCAAGGAAACACACTGGTGGTCATTGAACACAATATGGAAGTCGTGAAGTGTGCTGATTGGGTAATCGATATGGGCCCTGATGGTGGAGACAAAGGAGGCCACGTGGTATTCGAAGGAACACCGGAAGGTCTGGCGACTTGCATTGAATCCTATACGGGATTTTTCCTTAAGGAAAAGTTATCCTAAGCGAATATTACAATCGTATCTTTTTTTACTTCTGTAAAACCACCAATGTAGGTGTGGAGCTTCTGCCGTCAGATCCAGATAGAATCCTGACGGAGTAAATGCCTTTTGAGAAGGCATCCATCTCAACAGAGAAAGCGTTGGTCACTGATGAATAGTAGAGTCTGTTGCAGAAAAGATCCCCGCCGGTCCGGTC
>JBJSZR010000094.1:0-2621 GCA_046090385.1 Bacteroidota bacterium | reverse complement strand
GCCAGACAGTCGGCATGGAAAACAGCAACCGGTTTTTTACCGCCCGAACGGTCGGTCATTGTCTTGACCATTCGTTCCATTTCCGTAAAAATAAGCTCTTCATCACGTTTGGTCAACCACAATTTTGTTCCGACTGGACATTCGGTCGCATAATACATGTCATCCCCTTCGTGCTTTGTGACCACTCTTAACAAATGCCGATTGCCATATTCTTTGGCCAGATCATCCGATAATTCTTGACCCAAAGCACCAACAGGAATGCTGTCGCCACAGGTTGCATCGGCAGGGAGTCCGAGTCTGGTAAGATATTCTTGCCAAGCCGGCTTATTGTTGAATTCCTTTATTATATGGCCCTCTGGTTAGGTATGTATGGATTCGGCGAATTCGCCCGACTTGGCGGGAAAAACGAATATCATAATTACACGTCTGCTCTATATGTGATTTACCGCTGAGCGAGTGGTGAATGCTTGTCCTGTGCAATTCCTGGTGAAGAAATGTGATGTACGAAAGTTCTGAAATAGAGCGTCTGAAGAGGGAGTACGAAGAGCTTCAACTCCGTGTAACGCGCTTCTCTGCAGTCGAACAGGAACTCATCAACATGAGGGACAGGCTCGATCATGAGCTCGATATGTATAAACGGCTTCACGTATTCAATACATCAGCGCTTAGGGAAATGAGCGGACATGAATTCGTACAAGTGATTGCCGAATCCCTGGTGGATGTTTTCGAAGTGGAAACAGCTATCGTCGTATTGGAAAGAAAGCCAGAAGACGGCGGGACTTTACTTTACCACGAAGGAATGATATTCGATGGCTCAGGAAAAGACCAGCTGCTTACGGATGTGAAAGAAATATCAAAGACAAGACCTTTCAGAAAAAGTTCCATTCTTGAACGGGAAAATCTTTCCGCTCTTAAAAGTTTTTCCGAATACGAGGAGGGAATCTATTCCGGAGTGAAAGATAGTGAGTCGGATTTTGTATTCCACCTGTTAGGTATCAACTCCATCAAGAACGCGCCACTTTATGATGTCCGTACGCGAAGCAAACCGGCCATTTTTGACATCTTCACACAGCAGGTGCTTTCTTTACAATCGAACAGACAAAAACGTAAAAGAATCGCCCAACAAATGGTGCGCATACAGGCATCCGACCGGGAACTCAAAAAACTATCCCTGATTGCCACAAAAACCAAAAACGGCGTCATCATCTCCGACAATCATGGTCGTGTGGAATGGGTGAATGAGAGTTTCACGCAAACTTCAGGATGGACACTGGAAGAGGTGAAGGGAAGAAAACCAAAAGATTTCCTCCATGGCCCGAATACCGACCACGAGGTTACCAAGCTTATCAGCGAAGCCCTATGGAAGAAAAAAAACATAGAGGTCACGCTCGTAAATTACAATAAAGCAGGAATGCCTTATTTCAATCTACTCGAGATAACTCCGGTATTCGATGAGGATGGAAACCATATCAACTTCATAGCATTACAGAAAGACATAACAGAGGAGATGCACTTCCGTCAGGAAATCATCCGAGTAAATGACCGCTTTGAAATCATCACCACAAGGTCAGGTATCGGTATTTGGGAATGGCTTCCTGAGACAAGAAAACTTTCATGGAACGAAGTGATGTACAGTCAGTACGGTGTTCGGAAAAATGAAACTGGAAACGACTTGCCTGGTTTCTGGTTACAGTCAATTGTCCAGGAGGATAGAGACAGAGTTCGCAATGAAGTGGACATTCTCCGTGGCGGTGACAATGACAGCATAGAGTTGGAATTCCGGATCAAAAGATTCGACAATAGGGACGTACGGATCATGCATTGCTTGTTGGTAGGGGAACGGGATGAGCAGCGAAACATCATACGTATGATTGGAACCTCCGTGGATGTTACCGAGGTCCGTAACTTTGAAAACAACATCATGCTCAAAAATGAAGAGCTGAAGAAAATAAATGCCGAGCTCGACAACTTCGTTTATAGCATATCGCATGACCTTCGATCGCCTCTGCTTTCAATCAAAGGCATCCTTGCGCTTGTAGCGAAATCGCCGGAGCTGAACGACAAGAACAAACACTTCATCAAACTTGCGGATGCATCTGCCGAAAGGCTGGATGGAACCATACAGGAGATCTTAGATTATTCAAGAAATGCCCGACTTGAACTGAAGCTCTCGGAATTCGACCTAAAAGAACTGTTCGAGAGCACCTTCGATGATTTGAAATATTCATGCCCTGAGAATTTCAAGTTCGAACTTTCAATACATGGAAAAACCATACTTCGCTCCGACCGCTACCGTGTGAACACGATCATCAAGAATATCATCGGAAATTCAGTTAAATACTATAATCAAAAACAAATGAATCCAGGTGTATCGGTGACAATAAATAATGAAGAAGGGACTGCCACCCTTATCATTAAAGACAATGGAGAAGGCATTCCTGAGAAAAATCTGCCGAAGGTTTTTGATATGTTCTTCAGAGGAACCAGCCAGGTTTCCGGCACTGGACTGGGACTTTACATTTGCAAGGAGATCATTACCAAACTCGGTGGCGACATAGGAATCACTTCACAAGTAAACATCGGAACCACGGTCACTATCACAATACCTGATTCTCCCAAAT
>JBJSZR010000093.1:0-2612 GCA_046090385.1 Bacteroidota bacterium | reverse complement strand
GGTGTCTACCAATCCGGTTCATTATTATTGAGCCGGTTGTGAATAGTAGCCTTCTTAGGCTTAACGACTTAGGGTCATGGCAAAAAAAACCACCTCTAAATCTTCAGGAAAAGTTGCTCCTAAAAAGGCAGCTAAATCCGTCAAGACTGTCAAGTCTGAAAAGAAATCTTCAACCAAAACAAAAACAGATACATCCGTGAGCCTCTCCAAAATCGCAAAAGCGAAAGTAAAAACCAAGGTAAAAGAAAAGCCACAATTCCAACCGCGTAAGATCGAAAAGATCATCGACGTAGCCCGATTGGAAAAGAAGCTTGAGGAGATCCTCTCATCCAACCACAAAGAGCATACTGTGGAAGAAAAACTGAAAGCCATTTATATGCTTCAGGAAGTCGATTCCAACATCGACAAGATCCGCACGATCCGTGGTGAACTTCCAATGGAAGTGGCTGATCTTGAAGATGAACTTGCCGGTCTCAATACACGCGTTGAACATATCCGCGCCGAAATCGACAGTCTCAACGATCTTATCGCGAAGAAAAAAGTCGCGATGAAAGAATCGAAAGACCGTATCAAGAAATACGAGTCGCAGCAGGATAAGGTCAAGAACAACCGTGAATTCGATTCGCTCAACAAGGAAATCGAATTCCAGAATCTGGAGATCCAACTTGCAGAGAAGCGTTCAAAAGAGCATGCAGCGGATATCATCACCAAGCAGGCTTTGCTCGAAGAGACCGAAGCGGTCGTTGCTGAAAAGCAAGCGGTTCTGAATCTTAAGAAGTCAGAACTCGAGACCATTATCGAAGAGACACGTAAGGAAGAGGATGCTCTGAAATCGATTTCCTCTAAAACGGCCACCATCGTTGATGAACGTTTGTTGTCAGCGTATCGTCGTCTGCGGGATAATACCCGTAACGGGCTTGCTGTAGTTTCTGTGCAGCGTGACTCCTGTGGAGGCTGTTTCAACAAAATCCCGCCACAGCGTCAGCTGGATATCCGTCAGCATAAGAAAGTCATCGTTTGCGAACATTGTGGACGTATCCTGGTTGATGCTCGCATCGACGAAGATGTGTTGGCTGAAAATTCCTGATCTTTCGTCAATCCTACCTCAAAGGCGCCGCTTAAAAATACGGCGCCTTTTTTTTAAATTTAATTCAGTGAAAAGGTTTGCCATACCGGTATTCTTGATTCAACTTTTTTGCCAGCAGGTGTATGCTGCTGATTTTCAGTTTCGGAAAGACGACAGGATATCGAGAGCTCATGGTCTTATTTATGAACTACGGTTCAGTGAAGCCCGTCGCCTGTTATCGCAGGTTCGTTCAGATCATCCGACTGATTTGTCGGCAGAGTTGGAGGAAATGACCATCCTTTTTTTGGAAGCGTTCATCACAGAGGACTTACAGCGCTTCAGTGATTTCGAAAAAAAAGCCGATCGATTTCTGGACGATGTGGATGATGCACAAGCGGCCCCGGAAAAAGGAATGGCCTCTGCAGCCGTTTATCTGCAATGGTCTGTGCTCGAGGCAAGAAACGATGAATACCTGGAGGCGGCATGGCACTTGCGACAAAGCAATGTTGCGGCTACGGATAATCAAATTGAGTATCCCGGATTTGTACCTGATGATGCAGTGTATGGTGTATTGCAGTGCATTCTGGGAGCGGTACCACCAGAATACGAGTGGCTCCTTTCAGTAATCGGAATGCAGGGGTCGTTACAAAAAGGTAAAAGCATCCTGCAAGGATTCCTGAAGCAGACCGAGAAATCTGATTATACCATGTATCATTCCGAGGCGTTGTTCTTTCTCTCGCATCTTCAAACCACGCTTTACGCCGACACTGAACCCGATCCGTATCTGATGAGCTGTCTCGGACGTGATGCGCTCTCGAACGATCTCTTGTTGCAAGCATATACGGGCATCCTGCTCAGGAATGAAGGCAATGATGAGGTCGTACGTTTACTCCAAAGTCATACCGTCAAAGCGGGAGTTTTTCCGTTGCCAGGTTTGAAGTACAGATTGGGAATGGCGAGGTTGCGTAAATTCGACAGGGCTTGCATCGCCGATTTCAGGTCTTACATACGCCTGTCGAATGGGAAAAGCTTGTGCAAATCGTCCTACCAGAAAATCGCCTGGATGCGACTTATAGAAAATGACATGACGGGTTATAAGACCGCCATGTCCGATTGTATTCGATATGGAGAATCAAAAGTCGATGAGGACAAGGCTGCATTGCAGGAGGCTGAGAAGGGGCCTGTTCCTGACCGGGATTTGTTGAAAGCTCGGTTGGCTTTTGATGCCGGTTATTACGCAGTGGCCTTGCAAACAGCCAAAGCCACCGATCCGGCTTTGCTTTCCTCTGTGTCCGGGTTGGAGCGTACCTATCGCATTGCACGGATCCATCAGGCAATGGGGCAGGACGATCTGGCAATTGCCGGATTCATGAAAGCAGTCAAATCCGTTGATAAATCAGGAAGTCATTATCCGGCAAACAGCGCATTTCAATTGGGAATTATTTTTGAAAAAAGGCGACAGCCGGATTCAGCTCGTACTTATTATAAACTGTGCCTCTCGATGCCTGATCACGCCTACAAGAACAGCATCGATCAAAAAGCGAAA
>JBJSZR010000092.1:0-693 GCA_046090385.1 Bacteroidota bacterium | reverse complement strand
GCCATGTTAAGGACCTTGGATCCTTATACCGTTTATATCCCCGAAAGCGACATTGAAGATTATCGGATGACCCACGTGTCAGCGGAATATGGAGGGATAGGAGCGTTGGTTCAATCTCGAGATGGAGAAATCGAGATCAGTGAACTGTATGAAGGTTTTCCTGCTCAGAAATCAGGATTGAAGGTAGGCGACAGGATCATTTCTGTAAACGGGGTCTCCACCAAAGGTAAAAAAGTGGATCAAGTGACAGATGTGATGAAGGGCCAGCGCGGCACTAGCGTTCGCATCAGTGTCAAACGCATCGGAGTAGAACAGCCAATCGAAGTCTCAATTGTACGCGATGAGATCAAATTCAAGAACGTACCGTACTACGGTATGGTCGGGCCACATACCGGTTATATCCGACTTACGCAGTTTTTGGAGAATTCTGCGCAGGAGGTGCGGGAAGCTCTCGTTGACCTGAAGAAGAATCCGGAGATGTCGTCGCTTGTTTTCGATCTGCGTGGTAATGGTGGAGGTTTGTTGCGCGATGCCGTTGACATTGTAAATCTTTTTGTCGACAATAATCAGAAAATCGTTTCACAAAAAGGGAAGATTGCCGAAATGAATGTGGAGTATCTTGCGTCGAAACCCGCTGTCGATACCGAAATTCCTATCGTTGTCCTGATCGACAGGCGGTCCGCATCCGCGTCC
>JBJSZR010000091.1:0-2816 GCA_046090385.1 Bacteroidota bacterium | reverse complement strand
CTCCGACAGGAATGGACCGACTGAGGTCAGCCGCATAATTGGCATATTCCGCACCAAAATCCAACAGGATCACATCTCCTGATTTGCATTCACGATTATTGTCGTTGTAATGCAGTATGCATGCACTATGACCGCTGGCTATGATGGGCGTATATGCATGCCCGCTCGCGCGGTTACGGATGAACTCATGAATGATTTCGGCTTCTATTTCACATTCATTGACTCCAGGTCTGGTGAATTTCAAAACTCTTCGGAATGCCTTATCCGTTATGTCGCAAGCCATACGCATCAATGCTACCTCCGTATCGGACTTGATAGCACGTAAACGGGCCATCAAAGGTCCGGAGCGATCATAACCGTGGTTCGGATATTTTTCGCGAAGCGAATCTCCGAAACGCTGATCACGGTACGGTACCTCCGTAACGAAACGATCGTTCTCGTTCAGGTTGACGAACACGGTATCAGTATGATGCATAAGTATCGGAAGCACTGCGTTGAAATCGTCGAGCCAATAAACCGATTGGATTCCGGACGCTGCACGAGCCTCCTCTTTCGTGTATTTATGTCCTTCCCATACAGCAATGTGTTCGTTGGTCTTGCGAACAAATAGCAATTCTCGGTATTCAGCTATGGGGTGTGCAGGCGCAATCACCAAAATAGTCTGTTCCTGGTCGATGCCTGTAAGCCAAAAGATGTCCGAGTTCTGTCGGAAAAGGAAATTCGCATCGCCGTTACGTGGCATCTCGTCA
Source organism: Bacteroidota bacterium (assembly GCA_046090385.1). Classification (GTDB taxonomy): domain Bacteria; phylum Bacteroidota; class Bacteroidia; order AKYH767-A; family 2013-40CM-41-45; genus Pollutiaquabacter. The sequence continues at coordinate 2,067 of JBJSZR010000091.1, read as the reverse complement.
TTGCTGTTGAAGAATGCGATAGCACCTTGAGGCAACAATGCGGAATACTTCTTTCTGTTCTCTATGAAAAGTTGGGGGTCGATGGCTGCGTATTTCATACTGTAAATGTATGAAAAAGCAGAGCCTGTCACTGAATCACCAAACGGGCAGATTGCCCCTCTTCCGTGTGAATGAGATAAATGCCCGCCTTGAATCCGGAAACAGAAAAACGGTCGGATGAATTTTTTTCCAGAATAACAGCTCCAAAATTATCGTAGACCTTGAAATTTGTTGACATGTTCAATCTGACGATTCCGCCATCAACAGGATTCGGAAACACCCTAAGTTCGCGACCAAGGTCGGTATGATTCAAATTACTGTTGATATCGATATTGCTTGCTCCGGGCGTAGGGACGAAGAACACATTCCAAAGAGGTGCTCCATCGGTTTGACGGCCCCATGATTCATCTGGAACCTGTACGCCATAACAAACCGAATCACCTAAAGAAAGGTCTGGACGTGAGAGTGTGATGCAAGCTGGAGAATTGTCCATTCTGAAACCTACATGCGTAGGTCCCTGTGAAGGGGAATCATCTGCCCACATGAGCAGAAATCCGCCAGGTGGAATCAGGAAGTCTGAAACCTCATAGTTTAATCTGTATTTATTGGGATTTGCATCATCTGAGACGAACCAGCCGTTGATATCCAGCGTGTCAGGATTCGGATTATAGATCTCGAACCACGGGTCATATTCCCCGTTTGCATCTGCGACAGTTGAGACGTTGGACGATTGCAGCTCGTTGATGAATACCTGTTGACTGGAAAATCCCGCATTCGTAGCGCCTGGCGTTGGTGGCGAGAAGAATACATCCTGAGGGGCTCCGTCATGAACACATCCCAGAGAAACATCCATCGGCAACGACGGAATCATGAGCGAATCCTCCATAGTTTCTCCGTCCGTCCGGTACAAGAGGACTAAATCACCTGTGGCGTTGAATTTGAAATTAGTGTGTAATACTCCCTGCTCAGTGTCATTGTCTGCCCAAACAAGTAAGTGACCATAGGGTGGAATCTTTGTAGAATCATTTCCCATGGCAAAACGAAAACGTGTCGGAAGGATAAGATTATCACTTAGATAAAAGCCGGCGACATCCACAGTGTCCCTGTTAGGATTGTAGATTTCCAGCCAGTCATCATACTCACCGTAATTATCCGGGATAGCCAGCAGATTGGATGTCATCACCTCGTTTATCACCAATGGCAGTCGTGTGGTATAACCCGGATCGATATCGAAGACCGCAGTAAGTGAAGTATCAGACGTGAGGAGGATACGTACGGTTTTCGAGGTATCGAAAGTAGGAAGCCAATACAGGAAACGATAGCCCGGGCGCGCAATCGCGGTGACCGGAACGGGAACCGTCGGATAATAATTCCCGCTCCAAGGGAATGTTTGTGCTGTTATTCTGGGTGTGTTCGCATCGAGTACGACTGTATTGGCTTTGATGAACCCCTTTGCCGTATCCGATACATTCAATGTAAGTCGCTTGTAGACAGGAAGCGTCAAACGTGATTGCATGTGTTGATGACAGAACTGTGGTCGCAGATTCACCCACCATTTCATACTGTCGGGTTGATTGGTCCATGTGTAATTGGTCTGCCAACGCGCCTGGTATTCCTGCATGAATGGTGCGAATTGGAGCTTCATGCTATCGACACGTGATTGCATGAGTGGCGGAAGGAATTCGGTGTTCATCCAATCGCAGAAAATGTTCACGAAGTCGTAGCGGAATTGAGGGTTATCGAGGAACGCGACTAGAAAAGGAGATGGGCCATAACCGCGACTGCCGTTAATGGTCTCGTTCAACTTGTCGAACCATGGGTTGAGGTAATATGCGGTCGTGTTATCGAAATCCCACATGAACCATTTCCATCTGGACGAAACCGAATTGCTCTGTCGCCAAACTGCCTCGTTCTGAGCTGGCCAGTCGCCACGAGACAGGTAAATGGAAAACATGTAATGAAGCAGGAATGAGTTCAGGTCAACCTGGGAATTGACATACGCCCACACCGCGGAGTCGGCCATGTTGT
>JBJSZR010000090.1:0-4754 GCA_046090385.1 Bacteroidota bacterium | reverse complement strand
CAATCTGATCGGCAGGATGTATGAGTTCCAAAGGGGAAATATAACATTGGGGGGAACAGACATTCGTGAATTCGGGCTTCGTGACTTGCGACGCTCAACGGCAGTCGTCTTGCAAGATGTTTTCCTCTTTTCCGATACCATTTACAATAATATCACCTTGCGGGATCCTTCAATCACGCGAGAACAAGTGGAATCGGCTACCAAAGCGGTAGGTGCTATGGACTTCATCCATCGGTTACCGGGCGGATTTGAATTCAATGTGATGGAAAGAGGATCGATGCTTTCCACCGGGCAACGACAACTGATATCCTTCATTCGTGCTTATGTTTTCAACCCTAAAGTTTTGATTTTGGATGAAGCAACCGCTTCCATTGACAGTGAAACTGAAGAATTGATTCGAGTTGCTACGGAGCGTCTTACAGCGGGTAGGACATCGATCATCGTGGCTCACAGATTATCCACCATCCGGAAAGCAGATAAGATCATTGTTTTAGATCATGGGCGCAAAATAGAGGAAGGAAACCATGAAGAACTGATGGGAAGAGACGGCGCTTATCGAAAATTGTATGAAATTCAGTTCGCAGAATCGGTGGTAGCGAACAATTGAACGGGTAAGCCATTATCTTAGTGGCCTCATGTATCAATCCCTTCGGAAAGTCGCTCGCAGAGCCTATTACAGCCTTCACCAGGCTTTTTTTTCATTGGCAGGCGGCAAGGTACGTTGCAATGTTTGCGGATTCCGGGCTAATAGGTTTGCAGATGATGGTTGGCATAAGAATTCCATCTGCCAGGGATGTGGATCAAGCATCAGACAAAGGTTGTTATGGCAGATGCTGGAAGAACATGCTACTTTAAATAAGTTTGATCTTTTGACGGATAAAAGCGTATTACATTTCGCTCCAGAGCCGGTTCTACGAGATAAGATCAAGAAACTGGCCGGTAATTACGTCACAGCTGATTACTTCGCGCTGGGTTATCATTATCCCGATATCGATCTTAATCTGGATATAGCAGCAATGCCATCCATAAAATCAGAATCAATCGATTGTTTGATCGCATGTGACGTATTGGAACATGTTGCCGACGATCAGAAAGCACTTCTTGAAATCAACCGGGTTCTTTCCAAAGGCGGTGTTTGTCTGATCACCGTACCTCAACGGGATGGATTTGATAAAACTGAAACGGATCTGTCGCCCATGACACCCGAACAACGGGAAAAACGATTTGGCCAATTCGACCATTACAGGATATATGGAAGCGACTTTGTGGAACAAATGTCCCAAGCCGGCTTCCACGTGCAGGTTGTTGATGAAAAACACTTTTCAAATGAAGTTGTAGAGCGTCATGTACTCTTCCCACCGGAACTTTCCAAACACCCGCTGGCGACCAATTTTCGCAAGGTCTTTGTTGGCATAAAGCACTGACAAGTTCTGAGAATCCTTTGAAATTTGCATATAAAATGGCTTTTTTATGCTGTTTTCCAATATATTAGATGTATGCCTTAGGTTGCAGCACCATCTTTGTTGATAACTAATATGATTGTTTAGCAACCATTTTGCATGATCGTAATACAAACAACGTATATTTGCAGTGTTGATTCGCTAACAATCCAAACAATTATAAAATCAAAACTATGGCAACAGTAGAAGCAAAAGAGAATGTGAAGGAAAAATTGAAAGCCCTTCAACTGACGATCGACAAGATCGAGAAGACGTATGGTAAAGGTACCATCATGAAGTTGGGTGATGAAGCCGTCGAACCGGTGGAAGTCATATCAACAGGTTCGATCACTCTTGACAGTGCATTGGGTATCGGAGGACTACCGAAAGGAAGAGTCGTGGAGATTTACGGACCTGAATCGTCCGGTAAGACCACCTTGGCCATTCATACCATTGCCAATGCGCAACGTAATGGAGGAATAGCAGCGTTCATTGATGCTGAACATGCGTTCGACCGGATTTATGCCCAGAAACTGGGGGTTAATCTTGAGGATCTTCTGATTTCCCAACCTGACAATGGTGAGCAGGCACTTGAAATCGCTGACAACCTGATCCGTTCCGGCGCGATTGATATCATCGTCATCGACTCTGTTGCGGCATTGACGCCCAAGAGTGAGATTGAAGGGGAGATGGGCGACAGTAAGATGGGTCTTCAGGCGCGACTGATGTCACAGGCATTGCGTAAGCTCACTGCAACCATCAGTCGCACCGGCTGTTGTTGCATCTTCATCAACCAGCTTCGTGAAAAAATCGGTGTGATGTTCGGTAATCCTGAAACCACTACCGGTGGCAATGCCCTCAAGTTCTACTCATCCGTACGTTTGGACATCCGGCGCATAGGTCAGATCAAGGATGGGGAGAATGTGGTGGGTAACCGCACCAAGGTGAAAATCGTGAAGAACAAATTGGCACCGCCATTCCGAATTGCAGAGTTCGACATTCTATACGGAGAGGGTATTTCCAAGATGGGAGAAATCGTAGATCTTGGAGTCGATCGCGGCATTATCAAAAAGGCTGGTTCTTGGTTCAGCTACGGAGATACAAAGCTCGCTCAAGGAAGGGATTCGGTGAAGCAATTACTTCTTGACAATCCTGAGCTGGCTGAAGAGCTTGAAGGCAAGATCCGCGCTACTATGACGGAGCAGCCCAATATCGAGGAGTGATTTTTCTCAAAAAGAAAGGCTAATTTCGGGTCGCAGGTTCAAATCCTGCGACCCTTTTTCATGCGTTTCAATAGGATAATTTTCGTGTCTTTTGCGGTACTTTCACTCGTTGCCTGTAACGATGGCACCCGGAAGCGTGAGGAACCTGTAACGGACAAGGATTCCACCAAAACCGAAGTCAAGATCAAGAAGCTGAACGATGCCATCATTGCAGATTCCGGCAACGCTTCCTTGTTCCACAAGCGTGCACTGTTGCAGATGGAGAGAGGTGTATTCTCATTAGCGGCTGACGATATGAAGTTAGCAGTGCAAAGAGATTCCGGCAACGCAGATTACTTCCAGCTCCTGGCAGATCTTTCTTTCCGTTCCAACAGAGTGCAAGATGCTATCTTGGCCTTCAGAAAATGCTTATCCATCGAACCTGGCAACCTGGAAGCGAATCTAAAGTTCTCCGAACTGAATCTTTATCTAAAAGCGTATCCTGATGCGCTGAAATATGCAAACGATGCATTGCGTATAGATGATCGTCAGGCAAAAGCCTACTTCATTAAAGGGTTTGTTTACAAAGAGACAAAGGACACTGCCAAGGCGATTTCAAGTTTCCAGACAGTAGTGGAGATCGATCCGGAATACTATGATGCTTACATTCAGCTCGGAAACCTTCTTGCTGAGCGGACAGATCCCTTGGCGCTTCAATACTATAACAATGCCTTGCGTTTACGCCCTGCAAGCACTGAGGCATTTTATGCCAGAGGAATACTGCTGCAGAATATGGGGCAACTTGAGCGGGCTGAATCCGACTACAGAGCCATTCTGAAGTTGGAGCCTTCCTATGCGGCTGCCAATTACAATCTGGGTTATATCCGGCTTGCACTCAAGAACGACGCTGCAGCATCAATTCCGTTTTTTACAGAAGCAATCAGAGTTTCTCCTGATTATGTGGAAGCCTACTATAACCGTGGAATGGCTTACAAGCTTACCGGACAAAAAGTGGAGGCAAGGAAAGATTTTTTGAAAGCGTTGGCGCTATTTCCGAGTTATAAGTTGGCGCAAGAGCAGTTGAAGGAAATGAATTGATGAGTCAAATGGTAACAGTCGCTTAGGTTTAATTACCCTTTTCCAGGATTGAAATTGGAATCAAAAGAGAAAGTCCCGGAATACCCGGGACTTTCCTGTTAATAAATGGTTGATTCTTACTTCACCTGATCCACGACTGCTTTGAAAGCATCCGGATGGTTCATAGCTAGATCGGCAAGTGTTTTGCGGTTGAGTGCAAGACCTTTTGTGTGGATCTTTCCCATGAGTTCGGAGTAAGACATTCCGTGTTCACGGGCCCCTGCGTTGATACGCTGGATCCAAAGTGAGCGGAAGTCACGCTTTTTGGCGCGACGGTCACGGTAAGCATACTGAAGACCTTTTTCGACCGTGTTCTTGGCGACGGTCCAAACGTTTCCTCTCGCTCCGAAGTAACCTTTGGCGAGTTCTAAGACCTTTTTACGACGGGCCTTGGAAGCGACGTGATTGACTGAACGTGGCATTTTGTTTCGGTTTTTGACGTGAGCGCCCTGCGATTACAGGATCTTGAAGCTCTTTGTCGGGTTAATGAAATTGTTTCTTGTTTTCAGGTGAAGAGTACGGAATCAGCCCAGAACGAGCATGTCTTTCACACGACCCATATCCGCAGAAGATACGAGACCGGCGTGCGTGAGATTGCGCTTACGCTTGGTGTCTTTCTTCGTGAGGATGTGGCTCTTGAAAGCGTGCTTACGCTTGATCTTGCCCGTGCCGGTCACCTTGAAGCGCTTCTTTGCGCTGGAGTTGGTTTTTTGTTTCGGCATTGTGTAGGAATATTGAGATTAGGTTATTTCTTTTTCTTGTTAGGCAGGGGAGCAAGATGAAGAAACATCCTATTGCCCTCCAGTTTCGGCATGAGCTCCACCTTTCCGTAATCTTCCAAAGCCTGTGCAAACTTCAGGAGTATAACCTCCCCGCGTTCGCGGTATGCAATGGCTCTTCCTCGGAAATGGACATAAGCTTTCACCTTGTGCCCTTCGTCCAGGAAGTTCATAGCGTGCTTCACTTTGAAGTTGAA
>JBJSZR010000089.1:0-2672 GCA_046090385.1 Bacteroidota bacterium | reverse complement strand
CTTGTTGCCCCAAAATTTACAGAAGCAATTATAGGATTTTTACCAAGTTCTTTTTCTGCATCAGTATGCCAAGAAATTGAATCATTTCCACTTCTATACCTATTTAGCAATACGCTGTTAAAACTTACTAAGGCTTTTGGTTCTATTCTGTTTTTAATTTCTAATAGTTCTTTATTCCAAGGTTGCGGACTTAATTTTATTCCTGAAAAAGAATAGGGCTTGTCATTGTCACCATACCAAGCGGTTAGTCTAGGAAAATTTAACTGTTTGCCGTACATATTCATTGATTCTTGCTTCCATTCAATTTTATCTTTAAGCTTAGTAAAATAGCAATCACTTTCTTCCTTAATAAAATAGTTTGGCAGAAAAATGTATTCTCCATTTTCAATTACTGTTAAACCAGTATTGATTTTCTTCACAAGCTTACAGTCAATTTCATTGCCAAATAGGTCTGTCTGTTTCATAGTATAAATTTAGTTAATTCTGCAATTTGTTTGTCATTGTATATTCCTGACCATTCTGACCCCCTATTCCGGGAAGCTGACCCCCCTATTCCGGCATATTGACCCTCCCTTGAAAAGGGCTATTCCGGCAAATTGACCCCTCTCTTGGATAAAATTCCGGGAAGCTGTCCACTGAGACTGCCTGGTGGATTTGGATTGTTGTTGTCTAATAGGTGCTTTGCAGAAAATTAAAGCAAAGCATCATGTCAGGCCACTCCATTCCCATGAGTCAACTAAAACAAATCTTACGCCTACACCTTCAGGGTTATTCTATTAAGAGGATAGCCCGGGAAACCGGCGTATCCCGAAATACGATCCGGGGATACTTACGAAGTATTAAATCCATCTCACCCCATTTGGAGGATGCTCTGGCAAGAGATGATATTCAAATGGAATATTTGCTTGCTAACCCTTCGCAGAAGGAAAGGGCATGCAGGGATGATTTTCTGTTACGGCTGGATAAACTACAGCGGGAGCTTGGAGAACCGCATATGACCAGGCAATTGTTATGGGAGGAATATAAACGGGAATATCCGGATGGTTACCAGTACTCCCGCTTTTGCTATTACCTGCAACTTTACCAGAAGAAGGAGAAAGCTGTTTTGGTCCGTGATCATGTCCCCGGTGATAAAATGTTCATCGACTATACGGGGGATAGGTTGCACTACGTAGAGCGGCAGAGAGGCGTTATTGTGCCTTGTGACGTATTTATTGCGACACTTGGTTACAGTAATTATCTCAGTGTAACAGCTACGCTCTCACAGAAAACGGAAGAGTCCATTGCTGCCTGTGTATGTGCTGTGGAGGAATTTGGAGGCAGTCCACGCGCCATTGTTCCGGATAACATGAAAAGTGCAGTGATCCGTCCGGATCGATACAGTCCGGTCATCAATGAGGCATTTTTGGATATGGCCAATCACTATTCGATGGTCGTTTTGCCGGCCAGAGTGAAAAAGCCACGGGATAAAGCCAAGGTAGAACGTTCGGTGATGATTGTCTATCAGCGCATCTTTGCGGCCCTGCGTAAGCAAACCTTTTTCAGTCTTCAGGAATTAAATGACGCCTTGAAAGAGCAGGTCTGCCTTCTCAATGCGCGAACCATGCAACAGGAAGGTTGTTCACGCCAGATATTGCTTGAAAGAGATGAGCGGGTGGCACTGCAACCCCTTCCCAAACAACGTTATGAGATAAGGAATCATTTGCAATTGACTGTACAGGCTAATAGTCATGTATACATCTCCAGGCAGAAAAAATATTACAGCGCCCCCTACCAGTATATCGGAAATAAGGTACACGTGATCATCACCAGCTCCCTTGTCCGGATCTATTGTAAAGGAGAGTGTATTGCTACTCATCCGGCCAACCGTTCCCTGAAATACAATACACAGGACCAGCATCTGCCCTCACATCACCGCTTGATGCGTAAAGGAATGAACGAACAGGTTTTAAAGGAACGGGCCGCTGTATATGGCCAGGAGGTACTGAAGGTGATCATACAGGTGCTGAAAAGCAGCCATCATCCCGAGCAGGCTTATAACTCCTGTCTGGAGATCCTGGCCTTGGCAAAGAAGACCTCCGCCGAGACCCTGATCAAAAGTTGCTCGATTGCATTAAACTTTGACGTCTGCTCACTTAAGAATGTGCAACGAATCGCCTACGATCAATTTGCTAACAGGAATCTACCGCCTCTGAATCAGAACGACGCACTACCATCACATCCCAACATACGAGGAGCAAGCAACTACCAACAATAACCCTTAAAACCAACAAACAATGAGTTATCAAAAGACACTGGACCTTATGCGAAGCATGAGACTGCACGGAATGTACGATGCCCTTCATGGACTGCAGGAAAGTAAAAAACTCTCCAGTCTGAGTGCCGACCAACTGATGGCGCTTCTGCTGCAGCAGGAGTGGGACGAGCCCAATAACCGGAAAATATCCCGCCTGACACGATCGGCTCGCTTCCGCTACACGGCTACCATGCAGGAAGTAAAGCCGGATGCCAAGCGGAACCTCTCGGCCGAACAGCTGGCACTGATAAGCACCTGTCAATGGGTGGACAAAGCGGAGAACATGCTTATCACCGGACATGTTAAATCACATGCAGGTCGAGTTGGCGAACATGTACTGACATATACTGTATTGTGCATTAAAGTAGTGCATATT
>JBJSZR010000088.1:0-10916 GCA_046090385.1 Bacteroidota bacterium | reverse complement strand
AGGTTGCTGCTTTGCAATGTCGTAGAGGAGAAGGAAGGTGTGCATTTCAATAAATCCGAATTGGTGCGTATCCCTATCCGTCTGGGCGATGATGCTTTCAGATCGGGGGAAATCAGTAAGCAGAAGGCTGAGAAGTTCATCAAAACGATGCAAGCTTTCAAGATGCTGATCGATGTATTCGATCCTGTATCTTACCGGGCATGTGCAACAGCATCGCTACGTGAGGCCTCGAACGGTAAAGAGTTGATCAGACTTGTAACGGCATCTTGCGGTTTGAAAATCGACATTATATCCGGAAAGGAAGAGGCGGAACTTATATATTCAAACCATATCGAGCAGCTTCTTGACAAGGATCAGGATTACCTTTATGTCGATGTTGGTGGCGGAAGCACAGAGGTCACTTTGTTTCATAAAGGGGAGTGCGTCACATCACGATCTTTCGACGTTGGTACGATCCGCTGGTTGCATGACTCCATTCCTGTGGATGAATGGGAGGGAATGAAATCATGGATCAAGAAGAAAACAGAAGGATATTCCATAAAATCCGCGATCGGTTCAGGAGGTAACATAAATAAGATCCATAAGCTTATCGGCAGAAAGGGCCGCCCTTTGCCCTACGAATTCCTGAAGGTTTTTCACGACGATCTGAAAGATCTTTCGGTAGATGACCGTATCGATATCTGGGAACTTAATCCCGATCGTGCCGATGTGATCGTTCCTGCGGCGCGCATATATCTTTCTGTCATGAAAGCCGCCAGAGTGCCTGAGATCATAGTGCCACAGATCGGTTTATCGGATGGCATTGTTCATTCACTTTTCGAAGAATATAAAACATCGATAGGTGCAATCTGATCCGGATGCGCTGTGCATCTGATTTCAACAGATGTCGGTTGAACATTACATTTCCCTTAATCTTCCGTTTACTTTTTGGTTGCATTAAGGCTTTTCCTTTATGGCCATATATCACCAATTCATGATCAAGTCAGATGATGATCTCGGTAAGCAACAAATAGGGCTTAAGGATTCGAAGCGCGAGGTTGAAATCCTTGTTCTTTCCGATATCCATTTAGGGACTTATGGTTGTCGGGCTAAAGAGCTTCATAGATACATGAAAAGCATAAAGCCACAAAGAGTCATTTTGAATGGTGACATCATAGACATGTGGCAGTTCAAGAAAAGCTATTTCCCGAAGTCCCACCTGAGGATTATAAATCGGTTGCTAAAATGGACCAGACAGGGAGTGCAAGTACATTATCTCACCGGTAATCATGATGAAATGCTGAGGAAGTTTTCAGGTAATTCATTGGGTAATTTGCATATCGATAACAAACTCGTCTTGGAATTGGATGAAGGGAAAGCTTGGTTTTTCCATGGTGATGTTTTCGATGTGACGATGCGTTACTCGAAATGGCTGGCAAGGCTTGGTGCCTATGGATACGATTTATTGATTTTGATAAATACTTTTTGCAATTGGGTCAGCCAGAAATTAGGCAGAGGCAGGATTTCACTATCCAAGAACATCAAGAAAAGTGTTAAGTCAGCAGTCAAGTTCATAAATGGATTTGAAACCATTTGCATGGAGATTGCTTCCGAGCGAGGGTATAGTTTTGTCGCTTGTGGTCACATCCACCAGCCTGAAATCCGGACTGCGGAAATATCCGGAAGAAAGGTCACCTATTTGAATTCAGGTGATTGGATCGAAAATCTTACTGCTTTGGAATATCATCAGGGTGGTTGGACGCTTTATCGCTATTCCGATCATCACTATACGTCCATAGAAGATGATTCTGAAATACAGGCTGAAATGGTCCTGATGGATAATTCCCAGATTTTCACACGGATGTTCGAAGAAATGAACTTACAAAGCAATTGATCAATGAAAATACTTTATGCAATACAAGGGACCGGGAACGGCCATTTGACACGAGCGATGGAGTTGGTCCCACTATTGAAATTACGAGGGGAGACGGATGTTCTGGTAAGTGGCACTCAGTCCGATTTGTCTTTGCCTTTCCAGGTCAATCATCGCTTTAAAGGGTTGTCATTCATTTTCGGTAAAAATGGAGGCGTTGACTTATGGAATACCTATTTGAAAATGAACTCAAGGCAGCTTCTTAAGGATATCAATGCATTGAAGGTTGAAAAGTATGATTTGGTAGTGAGTGATTTCGAGCCGGTATCTGCTTGGGCTTGCCAAGTTGCCGGCACTCTTTGTATCGGACTGAGTAATCAAGTAGCCACCTTGCATCCCATGGCTCCAAAGCCACCTAGCAACGACCAGCTGGGCAAGTTGGTTTTGAAGCACTATGCACCGACTGCGATAAATTACGGCCTCCATTTCAAGGCATTGGATGATAATGTTTTCACCCCTGTCATACGATCTGCTGTGAGGTCATGTAATAGTTCAAATAAGGGACATTACACGGTTTACCTGCCATCATATGCCGATTGGAAAATAATAAAACGCTTGAGTAAATATAGAGGTGTGCGTTGGGAAGTATTTTCAAAGCATACCTCAAGAAGATACAGAGCAGGTCAATTCGATGTATTTCCATTGGAGACAGAGAGGTTCTTGAACAGTATGGCGGGCTCTGCAGGTGTTCTTTGCAATGCAGGTTTCGGCACTACATCTGAGGCTCTTTTTTTGAGGAAAAAACTACTTGTGGTACCAATGAAGACCCAATATGAGCAACATTGTAATGCTGCAATGTTGAAATCAATGGGAGTTCCAGTCGTAAAAAGTATCAAGGAGAAACATGCGGATGCCATTCAAGAATGGTTGGATTCAGGCAAGGTGGTTGAAGTCAATTATGAAGATAATTCAATGGAGATTATCAACTTGTTATTTGATCGTCATGCAGGTATGAAAAAGAAAATCTCAGTTAAAAAAAACCCATACTCTATTTTTCAGTGAACTCGACAATTCCATCTCCGGAAACAACATCTTTCCCGGATTTCCGTTTCGGTGTCGCATCGTCCTCCTTCCAAACCGAAGGCGCCAATCACACTTATGGAAAGGGATCATCAATTTGGGATCATTTCGTCAGACGCAAGAGGATACTTAAGAAATATTCTGTTTATGTAAGAGGTAGCGATTTTTTCAATCGGTATTCGCACGATTTGGATCTGATGGAAGGAATGGGCATATCTAATTTCAGACTTTCCATTTCCTGGCCACGCATTTTTCCTGATGGACGCGGAAGAATCAATAAATCATCGATTGAGCATTACAAGCGTATTTTTGAGGCATGTAATAAGCGAGGTATCGAACCTTGGGTCACGTTGTATCATTGGGATCTTCCTCAGGAGCTTGAGGAAATCGGCGGATGGACTAATAGAGATGTTGTCGGGTGGTTTTCCGATTATGTATATCGGTGCTCAAAAGAGTTCGGAGATGTTATCTCCAAATGGATGGTTATGAACGAGCCTACGGTTTTTACGGGAGCAGGTTATTTTTTAGGCGTACATGCCCCGGGGAAAAAGGGTTTGAGGAATTATCTGCCTGCCGTCCACCACGTTGCATTATCTCAGGCAGCAGGCATAAATATTCTCAAGCAAGAGCTGCCAGGTGCAAAAGTGGGTACCACTGTTTCATGTTCACTCATACAAAGTGAAAGTTTCAAGGATAATGATATTCTTGCAGCTCGGAGAATAGACGCACTACTCAACAGGCTTTTTTATGAACCCTTGATCGGACTCGGATACCCGACCGATGATTTACCGTTTCTGCGTAAAATGGATCGATTCATCAGGTCTGAAGACATTTCGAATCTTTGTGCCAAACCTGATTTCATCGGACTGCAGTACTATACACGAGAATTCGTTTCAAGTGCATGGTGGGTTCCGTTCTTGAAGGCAAAACTGGTGCCCGCACACAAACGGAGAGTTTTTCGCACCACTATGAATTGGGAAGTTTATCCTGCAGGCATTTTTGAAATGATCAAGAAATATGCCGCATACGATCAGACCAAAGAGATAATAATAACCGAAAACGGTGCAGCATTCGACGATGAAATTTCGGAAGTAGGCATAAGTGATAAGGCACGTATTGCTTTCTTAAAGGAGCATATACTACAAGTGATGCAAGCTGTAAGAGACGGCTATCCTGTAAGTGGCTATTTCGTTTGGTCATTTACAGATAATTTCGAATGGGCAGAAGGATATAGGCAACGTTTCGGAATCGTACATGTCGATTATGATACTCAAAAACGTACAATCAAGGATTCGGGTAAATGGTATTCCGAATTCATCCGGAATTTTGATCATACTAAAAATCGCATGGTCCAGGATGAAGCTGATAAGTTTATCAAGTGATCATTTATTTATCTTAATAACCCGCTTCTTTTGGGTTTTGGTCTTTACTGCTTGACTTAGCTTTGTCTGCTAACTCATGGAGTCAAGCGGATCATTGCTATACGATTTAGCGCTTTCTTTCATTCCCGGAATCGGTCCGATTACGGGGCGCCAGCTGATCAGTCACCTCGGATCGGCTGAGGAGGTTTTCAGGCAGAAACGACACCGCCTTGAGCGGATCCCAGGAATAGGTCCAGAACGTGCCGCCGCTATCGTCAACAAGCATGCACTGATACGTGCAGAGAAGGAATTGTCCTTCGTCCATAAACATGGAATTCAGGTACTCGCTTTCTCGGATACGGATTATCCTCGTCGTCTTCGTGAATGCGAGGATGCTCCGCTGATTCTATACTTCAAAGGCACCGCATCCGTGAACCCTACGGCTGTCCTGTCAATTGTGGGAACCAGGAAGATGAGCGCTCATGGTAAGGATTTTCTGACGGAATTTCTGGAGCACTTGGCTCCATCCGGCGTCATGGTCGTTTCCGGTTTGGCTTATGGAGTCGATATACACGCTCACAAAGAATGCTTACGTGTCGGGTTGAATACGATTGGTGTTACTGCTCATGGAATGCGGACAATCTATCCATCCTCTCATCGCAATACAGCGGAACAGATGCTCGAATTTGGTGGACTCATAACGGAATATCCAAGTGATACCTTGCCTGAGCGGGATAACTTCCCTGCCAGGAACCGTATCGTTGCAGGACTGGCAGACGCTACCCTTGTGGTGGAATCCGCCATTCGCGGTGGAGCCATGATAACAGCCGAGTTCGCAAATTCCTATAATCGCGATGTCTTTGCTGTTCCCGGACGTGCCACAGACATATATTCGAAAGGATGCAATCATTTGATACGTGCAAACAAAGCGATGCTCATTGAATCGGTTGAAGATGTTTTGATTGCCATGAATTGGCAATATGCCGGTAAAAAGTCAAAGAAGCAGCTGCCACTTTTCGTCGATCTTTCCGAGGATGAAACGCAGTTGGTGACCTTCATGCAGAACGGTCCGGTCCATTTGGATGAACTTGCAGCAATGGCGGCAATGCCCGTCAGCCGAACTTCTGTCCTGCTGCTGGACCTCGAGTTCAAAGGAATCATCCAACCTGCGCCGGGTAAGATGTTCCGCTTGGCACGATGAAAACTCCGGCCGTTCAAGTGACGCCTTTTGAGAAAAAACCACGAATTTCACCGGAAGAAAACCTCTGCCCATGTACGACACGCTTCAACCCGTTCTCTCCGCTGAGTTGCAATCCATCCGCGATGCTGGACTTTTCAAACAGGAAAGGATCATCAGCACGCCACAGGCCGCTGAAATCGTCGCCAACGGCAAGCCGGTCCTTAATTTCTGTGCCAATAATTATCTCGGCCTTTCATCCCATCCCAACGTGGTGGATGCGGCCAAGAAAGCCATCGATACGCATGGTTACGGCATGTCTTCCGTAAGATTCATCTGCGGAACGCAGGATATACATAAAGAACTTGAAAGGAAAATAGCTGGATATCTGGGTACGGAAGATACGATCCTGTATGCAGCCGCCTTCGATGCCAACGGCGGGGTTTTCGAGCCGCTGTTCAACGAGCAGGATGCCATCATCTCTGATGAACTCAATCATGCTTCGATCATCGACGGAGTCCGTTTATGCAAGGCACAACGTTTCCGCTATAAACATAACGACATGGTCGAGTTGGAAAAGTCTTTGCAGGATACACAGCACCTCCGCCATCGTATCATAGTAACGGACGGCGTATTCAGCATGGATGGAACCATCGCTCAGCTGGACAAGATCTGTGATCTTGCAGACCGTTATAAGGCGTTGGTGATGATCGACGAATGCCATGCCACCGGTTTCATGGGTAAAACCGGTAGAGGTACCCATGAACACAGAGGTGTAATGGGACGTGTGGACATTATCACCGGTACGTTGGGAAAGGCACTTGGAGGTGCCATGGGCGGATTCGTTTCGGCGAAGAAAGAGATCGTCGAAATGCTCAGACAACGGTCAAGACCCTATCTGTTTTCGAACTCACTCGCTCCCAGTATCGTCGGTGCTTCGATTGCTGTCATCGATATGCTCAGCGAAACCACAGCGTTGCGCGACAAGCTATGGGAGAACACCAGGCGATTCCGCAGTGGTATCACTGCTGCCGGATTCGAAATAAAACCGGGTGATCATCCGATCGTACCCATCATGCTTTACGAGGCGACTGTCGCTCAGGAGTTCGCAGCAAGACTTTTGGAGGAAGGGATCTATGTGATAGGTTTCTTTTATCCGGTCGTTGCAAAAGGCAATGCACGCATCCGTGTCCAGCTTTCAGCGGCGCACGAATCGCATCATATCGATCGGGCCATAGAGGCTTTCAGTAAAGTAGGTGAACGTCTTGGTGTACTTGCCAGGCAAAGCAGATAATGGTTTCCATCTATACCGACGGTGCTTCACGAGGCAATCCCGGTCCGGGTGGTTATGGCGTTGTGATGCTTTCAGGTGCGCATCGAAAAGAGATTTCAGAAGGATTCCGACTCACTACCAATAACAGAATGGAATTGTTGAGTGTGATTGTGGGACTTGAATCATTGAAAAATCCAGGAACGCATGTTACGGTCTATTCCGACTCCAAATATGTAGTGGATGCAGTGGAGAAGAAATGGGTTTTCGGTTGGGAGAAAAAAATGTTCCATCAAAAAGCGAACCCTGATCTTTGGATGCGTTTTTTAAGGATTTACCGGCAACACAAGGTGCGTTTCGTATGGGTCAAGGGGCACGCTACAAACATCGAAAACAATTATTGTGACCAATTGGCGGTATCTGCAGCACTGAATGGTCCCCTATCTGTGGATGAGTGGTACGAAGTGAACGTTCAATCCTGAATCATCTGCGTATGAGCCGACCGCTTCCAGTGACGGTCGAATTAATCATGTTCACCGGTCCTGAGTAATAGATGTTTCCCGTATGGGAAATATCCGCTAAAAGTTCCTTTTCCACTTCCACTTCCGCCTTGCCTGTCGAACTGCTTCTTATGAAGGTATAAGCTGTAGAAAGCCCGGACGCATCCACCACTCCTACGTCGTTCAGATACACATAGCTTACAACCGATTTACCGGAAGCTTTTAGCAAGCAACGCCCGATATGGATATTGAGATGCGATGTTTCAGTATCCATCAACATGTTCAAGTCGCCAGAGCCGTTCCAGCAGTCTAGCGTGAAACCGTCATATTTCAGTGTGTCCAGACAGTTGATATCGCCGGCACCATCGTAATAGATGTTCTCCAATTCAACGGGCATGATTACCTCTACGGTGTAACGGTTCTTGAAGCTTCGTACCCAGTTGAATCTGTTTTTATTTCTGATGAGTAAAGTATTTCCTTGCATTTCGGTAGTTATTCCATCGATCAGATTAAGTCCTGCTGTGACCCTTAATGCATATTCGGCGCCTTTTCTGATCACGAGATCCACATCATCGCTGAGATGGATCTCGCTGAATCCGGTAATCGGACGTGATACGGTGACCATCTTTCCGGTGCTTTTCGTGAAATCGAACATGTGTTCCTTGTCGCACGCATTCATCATCAAAGCAAGCATTATTATGAAAAGGAATTTGAATGATAATCTGATCATCGGCTTGAAGTTTTTTTAATCCTGATGATGTTCATGCCTATTCCCCATTCGATATAGTCGGCTCTTGCATAGTGTGTCTTCAGTTGCATGCAGGCGAAGATTTTCCCGAAGTCGTACCTCAGTCCGATCCGATGATAGAAGTTGCCGTCACTCTTGAAGACGGTATAGGGATAAAATCCCATGTTGAACAATAGTGAAATCTTACTGATTTGCATGCTCCATGCACCATGAATACCTGCCCGGAAATCCGCAACCTTTGATGAATCTCCATTCAACTGTCCATTTCGCACCGACAGGGAATTGTCGTAAAAGAGGTCAGCTCCTATTCCCCATTCGCTTTTCCTTGATGACCCGAAGAAGTAGGTTGTTGAAAGGGTAGCAGCATGGTACAGCGGACCTTCAGCGGGATAAACTTCCTTGAAGCCTATTGCAGTCATGATGCTGATTGATGCAGGCCTTTTCACTATTCCGCTATCCTTTTCCAAGTAACTCTTAGGCGTTCTCCCTCCCATCCGATATGAAACTGAAGCTGCAGGAAGATTGATGCCAAGATTCGGTATCCGAACACTGCCGTTCGAGAAATGGGTGAGCTGAATGCCAAGATCGATTGAAGAGCTTTTGCCCGATTGAATACGGTATTTCAGTCCGAAATGAATAACTCCGTTCAAGTGACTTCCGATTGCAACATTCCTGTAATTATCCGACGGATTGAAGGTCTTCTCGATGTATCCAAGTCCCATTCCATAACGAAGCCAAAGATGTCGTCCAGAGCCGTTCTTCAACGGGAAATCGAGGTAGGGATAAATGGCGAATGCATTTCCGAGGCGCTCACTGCTTCCCGGTCTTATCCACGAGAAGTGTATGCCTTTTTCGGGAAAAAGGAACGCACGTTCCCATTTTTTGGACCCATCTGAACTCCTGAATAAAGAGCCCTCCAGCGAGATTAAATGTTCCTGTTGCAAAGGCATCAAGGCATCACGATGAGCAATGAGAAAACCATAGCTTCCTGCTATTTCCATGCCCCAGTCATTATTTTCAGTCTTGCCGGATGCCGAGTCTGTATCTGCAGCATTGATTTTCAAGGCAGAGGTAATGATGACAACCAACAGGAAACCGGTCCTGTATTTCATGGCTCAAGCGGGGAATCAGAATATTTTAAGATCAGGTTTTTCAATTTATCCGTTTGTGAAACCATTAGGTCTCTCTCTTCCTCCAGACTTTTCTTTTTTCCAATTGATTTTTCCGATGCGATGGATTTTTCAATTTCTGTCGACTTGCTTTCAATTGAATTCTTAAGGCTTCTAAAGGCCGCGACTCCTGCTGATTTTTCAAACTGTGATGAGTGGGATTCACAGTAATGCTCTATTGTATTGATTCCGTTTTCAAGGATTGCACCTTGTTGTTTTTTCAGATAATCGCCGTACGATTTTACAATCAGGTAGCCTTCCCAACCTTCGGATTCATTCATGATTTTTTCAAAATAGCCAGCCACAGAGGTGTCTGCTTTTTCAGAATAATATCCAGCCAGAGCGATTCTGATCACATCGCTTGAATCTTTTTGAAGCACAGAAGCATATTTAACTGCACTGATGGAGTCTTTGTCTGAAATGACTTCAAAAGCCATTGCCACGACTTCATACGAACTGTCATCCATACATTCGTTTACAACTTCAGCATAGGTCGGGTAACTGAATTTTTTCTTGAGCATTTCGAGTGCCTCCACCCGTACAGATGACTTCGGGTCGCTGAGCGCTATTTTCTTAAGCATTTCTTTGGTACGTACGCTGTCTTTCTTGGCCCATACGGTGATCTTGTCCAATGCAAGCAGGCGGATACGGGCTGACGGATCGGATAGAGCGTCGAAAACCACTTCTGCTGCAGGAGTCCCGAATTTGTAATCTTTTGAAAGAGCGGATACAGCTTCGAAACGATCGAGGAACAAAGGCGCATGACGGTATTGATACACCCACTCAGCATCTGAATGTTTATCCGTTTTTTCTCCTACCAAAGCCTTTTCGGCATCCACATTCACCAGTTCCGGCCGATTTTCGAATTCAAATTCAGCTACGGAGATCCCTTCATTGCAGTCCATCACTTTTCGGATGATCGTATCCGTAAAATAGAAGTCCACTTGAAGCGGCAATCGGTAATTCTCCTCCTGCTTCTGGTTCACTATTATTCTTTGTGTTTTCGATGAGTCGATCCACTCATAGGATATTTCCAGCTCGGGGTGATCGCTTCGCAAAAACCACTGGTTGAAAAACCAGTTCATGTCTTTTCCGGTCGTTTTCTCAAAAGCGATCCGAAGGTCATTCACTTCGGCAGAGGAGAAACTGTATTTTTCCAGATAGTTTTTTATGGAAGTGAAAAACGCATCATCTCCGACTTCTTTACGAAGCATGTGGAGTACGCATCCGCCTTTCTTGTATGAAACCGCATCGAAGACATCTTCCCGACTGCCATAATGGAACCGTATCAATGGCGGATCCTCTTCTTTGGTTGAGCGAACGTAGGAGATCAGATCTGAGCGCAGATGTTCGTCGGCGTTGGTTCTTCCATATCTTTTTTCCCTCCATAAGTATTCACTGTAGGTTGCAAAGCCTTCGTTGAGCGTGATGTTACTCCAGGATTCACAGGTTACCAGATCGCCGAACCAGTGATGCGCCAGCTCGTGTGAAATGAAGTCGATGTGATCTTCTTCGATCACCTCGCGAGGGTCGATCATCATGTTGGTTCCGTGTATGACAGCTGTGGTGTTTTCCATGGCCCCCGAAACATAATCGTGAACGGCGATCTGGTCGAATTTTTCCCACGGATATTTCACTCCGAATCTCTCTGAAAAGAAACTCAACATGGAGGGCGTCTCTCCGAAAATCAAGGGCGCATATTTTCCGTAAGGCGGATCCACGTAGTAGGAGACATCGATTCCTTGCCATTTTTCTTTTG
>JBJSZR010000087.1:0-5243 GCA_046090385.1 Bacteroidota bacterium | reverse complement strand
TTGCCTTACATCAGCCTTACGATATATCTGATTCTTGCCTTCACTACGATTTGGCAGCTCAGGAAAAATCCGATCATCAGCTTCTGCATTCTATTTTTCTTCATTGCTTCACTTCCCACTAACAACCTGCTGTTCCGGACCGGATCCACCATGGGTGAGCGATTCCTCTTCATGCCTTCATTGGGATTCTGCATTATCGTAGTCCTGATGTTGTTGAAATGGTCGAAAGTAGAATTAAGATCCTTCAATGGCACACGTGCATTGAGAGGATTTCTTCCTTTCATTTCATTGATCGGACTTTTCACCGTTGCAACATGGGCTAGAAATCCCGACTGGAGGAACAACCTCACACTTTTCAAAAGCGGCGTCGAAACGGCTCCTAACAGTACGCGTACTCAGTACAGCCTAGCGTCTGAATACATGCGACTGGCGCAGAAAGAACCTGATAATCTGAAACGAAACGAGTTGCTTGCCAATGCCCGAAAGCATTTTGAAAAAAGCATTTCAATTTACCCTGAAAACTATCAGGCTTTTTACAATGCAGGCATCTGTCTTTCACTTTCGGGCGACACGATGAGAGCCATCGATTTTTATAAAAAAACCATCGCATTGAATAGAAAATATCTTACGGCGATGAATAATGTGGGGGTCCTCTATCAGGCAAGGCTCGAATTCGATAGTGCGGACCGTTATTATTCGATGGCATATGATGTAGACCCTTCCCAGCAAGTTGCAAAAGACAATCTGTCGAATCTTTATTTCAACAAGGGGATCTCCGAAGCCATTTCAGGCAATCAGGAAGCTGCAATCCTATCTTACCGCAAAAGTACCGTATTCAATCCGTCGAATATGATGGCTTTGAACAATATCGCATCCATTTATACCGGACAAAAACGATACGACAGTGCGATCGTATATTTGAAGATGGCACATGCTGTGAAACCTGATGAGTTATTTGTCATTGAAAATATTGCAGCGGTAAGTCTATTGAACAAAAACTTCGACCAAGCTGAATCTTTTGCAAAAAAAGGCTTGCAAATGAATCCCCAAGCACAAAAAAGCCTGGGCGTACTGCGCGATATCGAAAAATCGAGGGGTAAATGAAATCTGTCTGCATATCTACCATGCCATGTTCCGTTACCACTGCCTGACCATCGGATCGTTTATTGGGTTTCTATTCAATTCCGGATTTGCATCCGGTCAGCCTTATGTGCCAGGAAATAGGGAAAACATCACCTATGCCGACACCTTCGTACACCGCATCGACATACTGATTGAAGCCGATTCGCTGAACCGGATGTATTCACAATTGAACGACCACGAGTATCCTGCAACAGCCTTTATCAATCACCGAAACGGAGTCGATACGATTTTCGACATCGGAATATCCCTGCGGGGAAACACGTCGCTTTACGCGGATAAAAAGTCCTTCAAGATCTCTTTCAACACTTTTTTTCCTGGCCGTAAATACAAAAAGCTGGAAAAGCTCAACCTGAACGGAGAGCATAATGACCCCGCTATAAGCCGTGCTAAATTCTATTGGGAGACGCTTGAATCGATGCGTGTTCCAGGACCACGAGCGAATCATTACGAAGTCTGGATAAACGGGAATTATTACGGACTCTATTTGAATGTGGAACATATTGACGAGAACTTCATCGAATCCCGATTCGATAATGACGGCGGCAATCTGTATAAATGCCTCTATCCGGCGGATCTTTCATTCATCGGACAGGACCCCAATCTTTATAAATTCACCAGTAATGGACGCAGGACTTATGAATTGCAAACCAATCTTCAAGCAGACGACTATTCAGACTTAGAGCGGCTCATCGATCAACTCAACAACAACAATGGTTCCACTTTCAAGGATTCATTGGAAGAACTGTTAAATGTGAACTCATTCTTGCGAGCTTACGCGGTGGATATCGCTACCGGTCATTGGGACGATTATGCTTTCAATATGAATAACTACTATTTATACCGGAACAATGAGACGGGCAAGTTCGAATTCATCCCCTATGACGCTGACAACACCTTTGGAATCGACTGGTCTGGGATATCATGGAAAACCAGGGACATCTACAATTGGCAAGGAGGAGGCAACAGGCCGCTTGTGACCAAATTACTCTCACAGTCGGAGTATCGAAACCGTTTTTCTTTTTTCATGAATCAACTCATGCAACGAATGGGGAATCCTGCAATAGCGTTTCCGATGA
The DNA here is from genome assembly GCA_046090385.1 of Bacteroidota bacterium. Taxonomy (GTDB): domain Bacteria; phylum Bacteroidota; class Bacteroidia; order AKYH767-A; family 2013-40CM-41-45; genus Pollutiaquabacter. The sequence goes on along the minus strand of JBJSZR010000087.1, from coordinate 3,024 downwards.
TTGACTCAGTGCGATCGATGATCGCTCCATTCGCGCTGAATGACACATGGAGAACCCTGGACTACGGTTTCACTTATAGCGATTTCTATAATAGCTTTGACCAGGCACTTGGCGGACATGTAAGAGAGGGGATCAAGGCTTTCATCGGCACAAGAAACGTCTCAACGACATCCCAATTGCAGTTGAATCAGGTGCCTCCGATTTTCAGTGAAACCAGGCATATCCCTCGCTTCCCGATTTTTGGGGATTCCATTTTCATCCGCACATGGATCGAGGACGAAGCCACCATCCAGAATGCAGTTTTGACTTATCGCTGGAATGCCGGACAGATCCTGACTGCACCATTATCAGATGATGGACAACACAGAGATAATCTGGCTAATGACGCCTACTTCGGCGCATTCGCAGGGACTGCTACAACGGGAGATACATTGTATTACTACATTCAACATACAGACCCTACAGGCCGGACAGGACGTGAGCCGAGGAACGGCTGGAAGCAGGTCATCATAAAAGGCATTCCATATCTAAGAATAAACGAATGGTGTAGCAGCAACACCACGCTGATACCTGATGAAGCGGGGGAATTCGATGACTGGATCGAATTATACAATCCGCTACCGAACAACCAATCATGGGAACGGATCCATCTTTCGGATACTATCGGAAATCCTGGCAAATGGAGGATGCCAGATACCACAGTTGGAGGCAACGGATTCATTTTGCTTTGGGCAGATGAAGATGGAATGCAAGGTCCGATGCATATGAATTTCAAATTAAGTTCGACATCAGGAGAATCCATCATTGTAAGTTATTTCAATGGTGATACCTACAGGATCTTAGACAGTGTAGTATTCGGGCCAATGTCAACCGATCAGTCCCTTGGTTGTATTCCCGATGGAGTGCGACCGGTTGTTTGGCAACAGCCTCCGTCACCGGGAAGTTCCAACCTTGTAACGGACCTGGATGCTCCGGATAAACCGTCAAAGTTGAGCATCTATCCTAATCCCGCAAGGGATTACTTCCTCATCAAAAGCACGACCGCATACCATGTAATTATCACGGATATATCCGGGAATCTGATTTTAGAAAACGATTATGAAAGTGGAATACCAATCCCATTGGAAGGATTTTCAAGCGGGATTTATTTATGCAGTATTTCCTTATCAGAAAACGCTACTGAACACCTGCGACTGCTCGTACAAAAATGACCGATCTGTTGAAAGTTTACGTAACCGGCAATCGCAGGACTTCTGATTTTTTCTGACCTTTATAGAACAAAACCGAATCACTCTTAACCTCATGAAACTGCGTTTACTTCTCATCACTGCATTTGTCACCACAGGTTTCACGACTACGGTACAAGGACTCAATCCATCCGCTGAATACAAAGTGAAGCCGGAGAAATACGGCATGACTTACAAAGAAGAGCGCATCGCCACCAAAGACGGCGCCATGTTGAATGCCTGGTTTTTTGAAACCCCGAAAGGCAAAACCACGAACTGGCTCGTAGTGAGTGGAAGTGGCGACGGCAATATGGCCGACAATATCGAAATAGCCAGCCAATTCTTGTCCATTGGCTGGAATGTGGTGCTATACGACTACCGTGGTTATGGTGCCAGCAGTGCCTTTGCCATCGATCCTGAAACCTATATCTACCCACAATTCCTGGAAGATCTGAAAGCAGTGCTTGATCACCTGCGTAAATCAAGAGCTATTACCAAATTCGACCTGTACGGACAAAATATCGGTGCCGGCATCTCTATTGGCGTAGGATGCAATCGTATGGAAACCAGGAAAATCATTGCTGACGGCCCCTGGAATGGTCTGGAGAATATGAAAAAGCGTATCAAGGAAAAGCAAGGCAAGGATGTGATCATTCCATTCGGTTTTGACAAATCCTATGAGCCAATGTATGCCTGCGATAAGTCTCGACCACATCTGAAGGGTGTGATGCTGATTGTATCCGCTAAGGACGAGATGATATCTCCCCTTGACATGAAGCCACTTGTATGCAAAACGAATGTATATGTGGTTCAGGAAAGCAACAGCAATGCGGAGAATTTTTCAGCTGACAAGAACATGTACTTTGAAAAAGTCCAGAAGTTCCTGTTGAACTAAGGATCAGCTGTTTTTTTATTGCCAGAAAATCACTGGTTAAAAACCGACGGCTTCCACCCTGTTGATTTCTGGAGCTGCCTTTAGGATCGCCTGTTCGATTCCGGCTTTCAATGTCATGGCGCTCATGCTGCATGAGCTACAGGCTCCCAGGAATTTCACTCGAGCAATACCGTCGCTGGTCACCTCCACCAGACTGACATCACCCTGATCTGCGGCCAGATATGGTCGAAGTTGCTCGAGCGCATTTTCTATTCTTTGAGTAAGTTCCTGTTCGTTTGACATCTCGATTAAGAATCAATAAGCTGTTGCAGTGACGCGTTGGGTCGGAGCCTTTTCTGCATTACGGATCGCAGTTTGACGGATAAGCTGATCTGCGGCGTTAGCGAAAGCTTCACTTACCGGTCCCTCATCATCCAATGCGACGGGAATACCAGTGTCACCGCCCTCACGAATACTTTGCACTAGAGGAATCTCACCAAGGAATGGCACACCGATTTCTACAGCGAGTTTCCGGCATCCCTCCTTACCGAAAATATAGTATTTGTTACCGGGCAACTCAGCCGGGGAGAAATAAGCCATGTTTTCGATCAGTCCGAGCACCGGCACATTGATAGTATCCAAACGGAACATGCTTATTCCCTTTTTAGCATCCGCAAGTGCGACATGCTGCGGAGTGCTGACAATAACTGCCCCGGTTACTGGAACTGCGGATACAAGTGTAAGATGAATGTCACCTGTTCCCGGAGGAAGGTCGATCAGCAGGTAATCGAGCGGTCCCCATTCAGCATCGCTGAAAAGTTGTTTGAGCGCTTTTGATGCCATCGGTCCGCGCCATGGAATTGCACGGTCAGGATCCACCATCATTCCGATAGAAAGTACCTTCACGCCAAAGCGTTCGAAGGG
>JBJSZR010000086.1:0-12823 GCA_046090385.1 Bacteroidota bacterium | reverse complement strand
GGTCAATGGGGTGGTCATGCTTCACCCTCGACAAACTTTTCCGCACATACACCCCGGGCCAAGCCGAGGGGTGCTAGTGCTTCACCCTCGACAAACTTTTCCGCACATACACCCCGGGCCAAGCCGAGGGTACTAATGCTACACCCTCGACAAACTTTTCCGCACATACACCCCGAGCGAGGTCAATGGGGTGGTCATGCTTCACCCTCGACAAACTTTTCCGCACATACACCCCGGGCCAAGCCGAGGGTGCTAATGCTACACCCTCGACAAACTTTTCCGCACATACACCCCGAGCGAAGCCGAGGGTGCTAATGTTACACCCTCGACAAACTTTTCCGCACATACACCCCGAGCGAAGCCGAGGGGTGTAACTGCGGCACCTACTTTCACCTATTTTTTTAGTGAAAAAAGTGATCATTTAATTAAACCGATTCAAGCAGTCACCCGATTCACTCGAATTCACTTGATGTGCCAGATGTACTATCGGATTTTTACACTGCCCCAATTCATGTGGCGCTTAATGCTTCACACTCGGTTTAAACGGTTTTTTAAAATGGCGAAAGGCCGGGATTCGCAGCCCGCACCTCTCAAATCCAATCAAACTTTTTCTCTGACCTCTTTTCCCCTTTTTTCAAGCTCCTTTTTGAGCTTGATCAGTCAGATGAAAATCAGGAATCCATTGGCACCCGTTCGCAGTTGCTGATGGATTTTTTTCTTTGAACCACGCCCCGTGCCTTGCTCCGGCATGGGGCTTTTTATACCCCTCCAAATTAAAGGGGGAAATCCAGCACCGGACAGCTAGATAGACACACCACTTTCGTAACACATTAATATACATGTAGATGCATTCGACAGATAATCTTCAGCTGTGTTTTTTTTAAATTTCATATCTTTCAACTATCGGCTTGGTGCGAAACAAGGCGATGTATTATTCCGAACCTTTCAATTTTTTGGTCGGATTGTTGTTATATGCCCGTCTTATTTTAACATCTATCGTGACTCATCGATTCATTTGCTTTCTACTGCTGTTTACTTTATTCACTATTCAGTCACCAGCGACTGATAACACCTATTTCAATGCTCCTGCTGATTTTAAAAACCGTATCCGGCCTTTATCAGCAATTCTCTACAATAGTGTACCTGATTCTTCAGCGATAAGTACTACCTGCAAACAATATATGCTCTTTCATGATGCCTCCGTAGGCTGGATATTGGCAGGTAGTGGTTCTGGTCAGGTTTGGACACTCGACAGCAGTGACCATTGGGTCAGACAGGATAGTACAGAGGTATTCGGATATTCGTTTGGCGCTCAAATTCTCCCTGGACCGATGAAATATGGAGGCAATGGTCTTTGGAAATCAAACGGTTTGTTGCTTATCTATTCCTGGGACGCTCATGAATGGGAAGCGGTTCTTCTTTCGCGTGAAATCCATTGCGGTTATACGGACAATTGTTTTTACGATAAAAACGATTCAACCCTGATCCAATTGGGGATGAGTTATTCAAATGCAGGTTTGAAGGATTTCGGCTATAGTACCGACTCCATCTATAAACTCAAACTTTCAACCAGGGAATGGTCCGTCCTCGGTCGCTTTTCAAAGGAGTTCAACGATTGTTTCACCCGTTTTTCCAGATCGTGGCCTTCACCTTCAGGGTTTCTGTTCAGGACTTCGCGCGGACATGATGCTATTTTGATAGACTTGCACAGGATGACTTTCCGTTATTTAAAGGAAAATGTAGTCATACGTCTGGCTTCATTCGACAGAACCATGTATTTGAGAGATCGCGTGTCGTTCACCACCGATTACGGCATTTATACGATGAATCCGCATAACTATGAATTGTTGGACAGCATATCTTGGAAGGAAATCAATGATGCTTGCGGACCTGAGAAACCAATCATGCAATCCGCTTCAAAATACTCCGGCTGGACGGTTTACCTTCTCCTTAGCGGAATCGGCTTTACAACAGCAATCGCTTATTGGTTCAGATGGCGCAGGAAAAACAGTAGGGATATTTCCGAATTCATTGACCAGTCCGTTCTGGAGGTTGTTGACGAACCGACACTTGAAAACGCCTCATTGCTTGAAGTCAATAATGGAAGCTGGTATATCGATGGCCAACCAATCATCGGATTGATGAGCATCGAATCACGTTTACTCGAGGTATTAGTGGAAAAGCGTAAGCATCAGCAACCGATGACTACTCAGCAATTCAATGATATCCTTGGTATTTCTGATCGCTCTCTCGACAGTCAGAAAAAGACGAGATCTGAATCTATCCGTAATATCAATAAACGGTTCAACCAATCGGGCTATCGTGGCGAAGCGGTACGCCGAACCCGGCAAGAGGACGATAGAAGGGCTGTCACTTACACCATCGCCTTGGATATACGTATCGAATGACGGGTGATGCCGTCATTTTGCAAGCTTGATGCGTACTACCCATGCGGATGAGGAGGACATCATCTCTGGCTTGAAGTCAGGTAAATTGATCTCGATATCCTTACCTCTCTTTTTCCACTTCAGTTCCTCTTTTGTCATCAAAAAATGTACTGTTGACCCTGCTTTCAATTCAAAATCCTTCACGATCAATTTACGGCCTGGAGGATAGGATGGAAGTATTGCATAAAGCTCTCCCGTAGAACGCCGATGTGTGAAGAAAATTTCTTTTACGGCAAAACCAGGTTCCGGATCGACGGTTAGTTTCAGAATCACATCTCCTGAAGTGCGCCATTCCATATTCGGATTTTCTTTCGGTGGGACATAATCACGCCTTCCCTCGCTCCACTGGCAGGTCGTGGTCCATCGATCTGTTCCATAAATCGCTTCACCATTTATCTTAAGCCAATCTCCCATTTGAAGCAGTCTTTCCTGCATGATGGGCGGAATTTTTCCATGTGCATCTGGTCCTATATCAAGTAGCAGGTTACCGCCCCGGCTTACCTTGTCTACAAGCGATAATATCAAAGCTTGTGTCGAGGTATAATCCCATGCATCTTCCTCACGGTTGTAGCCATAGCTATAAGCCATACCACGACTTTCCTCAAAGTAATGACCTCCGAAATCCTTATCAGGTTCATATTCCGGAGTATAAACCATGCCATGATTGAATCTGACGCCGATACCCCATCGGTCCATCGTGACTACTCGGTCTTTCACCGGACTATCATTATAAAGCCATGCCAGAAACTCCCGGCTGCGCCATAGCGTATCGCTCGCCTCCCAATCGCCGTCCGTCCAGAAAACCTCGGGTTGGTATCTATTGATCAAGTCGATCATTTGTGGCCAGGCATGTTGGTCAGAATATTTTTCCTTGTCAGACAAGTACAATGGGTTGAACCATTCATACAATGAAAAATAAAGTCCGGGATGGACAGATGTTTTCCTGACTTCTTGGAAAAGTTCTCCAATCAAATCGCGTTTAGGACCAACGGACATGGAGTTCCATGGGAAACCCCAGCTGCTGTCTGAAGTAGCACTCGGCCATAGGCAATATCCGTCATGGTGTTTGGAGGTAAGCACGATATATTTTGCACCTGAAGCCTCGAATAGCCGAGCCCAGTCTTCAGGTTTGAACAACTCGGCATGGAAGTCATTCGCCAGTTCATAGTAGGAACGATTTCCGAAATTTATTCGTTGGTATTTTTGTCGAGTAGTATCATCCGTCTGCAATCCACGCTGATACCATTCCGCATATTTGCCCTTTTCACACCACCCAGGTACGGCATAAACTCCCCAATGAATGAAGATGCCGAATTTGGCATCCCGGTACCATTCAGGAATCGGCTTTGTATCGAGACTTTCCCACGTGGGTTGATATGGTTGGCCGGACAGCCCAAATGGGATTAGTAGAAATAACAGGATCCTCATGCCTCTAAAGTACAATTTGCCGATGATTCATTAACTTGTACATCAAACCCGGCAATATATGACTAACGTTTTTCAAACACTGCCTTCGATCAAGAAAGGTTTTTTCACCAGATTATTCTCCAGTGGTCCTGACGAGAATGCATTTGTCGATCTCAATAACCTGCTTGCATCCAAGCCTGTCATGCAGATATCCAAAGAGGAGGTGGCTGAGGTTATCACGCGTCATGAAGTGGATGTCTTCCGCCACTTTTCGGAAAAGGTAGAGGGATTGTACACTGCATATTTGGCTTATTGTGTGAAGGACCATGGTCTTGAACAGGATGATGTGGAACAATTGCGTCACTTGAAATCCCTCTTGCAGATATCAGACCATCAGATCGATGCCATCCATAAGAAAATAGGGGAGTCGGTCTTGATAGAGGCATGGCAGACAGCTATTGGAGACGGTCGCCTTTCTCCTGATGAAGAAAAGAAACTCGATGTTTTTGGCAAAGCGCTGGTGTTACCGCAATCGCTGACTGATGAGATAAGCGCTTTAACCAGAGAGTTGTTCGTTCGTCAGCATATCAAGGGTCTGATGGACGACCGGCGTCTAACTCCACAGGAGGAAGATGAGTTGAAGAGAATCTGCTCCTCTTTAAATGTAACACCACAGTTCGATGAAGCGACCATCTCCTTACTCGACCGTTTCAGGTTGTTTTATGCTGTCGAAAATGGGGTAATTCCACAAATAGAATGCGACATCAACCTTACTGCAAATGAGGAGTGCCATTTCAAATGCCCGGCCCAGTGGCACGAGTATCGCTCTGTTACGCGCAGGGTGAATTATGGTGGTCCTGCTGTCAGTGTCAAGATCATGAAAGGAGTTTACTATCGGGCAGGAAGCATGAGTGTCCAACCTATCCGGTCGCAGGAACTCCAGTTGATAGGCACTGGCAGATTGTACATCACCAATAAGCGCATAATATTTGTTGGAGAAAACAAAGCCACGACGATACGCTTCAATAAGGTGGTTACCCTTAATCCTTACTCGAACGGCATTGAGATCATAAAGGATGCTGGAAAAAGTCCGACTATCATCACCGACCAGAGCGATGCAGAAATGTTATACTTATTGTTGTGTCGACTAATAAGTGAATCCGATTGAACGTAAGTTTCAATCGAGAATCGTGGGAGTGATTCCCATGTTGTAGAAAATGAAACTGTAGATATCAGCCTGTTCTTCTATCACCTTGGATGTCGGTTTGCCGGCTCCATGCCCGGCCCTCACATCGATCCGGATAAGTGCAGGGTTCTTTCCCGATGTTTTTTCTTGTAATGTTGCTGCAAACTTGAAAGAGTGTGCAGGCACTACACGATCGTCGTGATCGGCTGTTGTGATCAAAGTGGCAGGATAGTCCACGCCCGGCTTGAGATTGTGCAAAGGTGAATATCCGTAAAGATTTTTGAACGATTCTTCGCTTTGCTCACTTGATCCGTATTCAACCACCCATCCCCAACCTACCGTAAACTTATGGAAGCGCAACATATCAAGCACTCCAACCTGAGGAATGGCCACTTTATAAAGTGATGGCTCTTGAACCATACAGGCTCCCACCAAGAGGCCGCCATTAGACCCCCCTTGTATCGCCAGATAATCCGGAGAGGTATATTTCTCCTTCACCAAGTGCTTTGCGGCTCCGATGAAGTCGTCGAATACGTTCTGCTTTTTTTCAAGCATTCCCGCCTTGTGCCAATTCTCTCCGAACTCGCCACCACCACGTAGGTTCACAACAACCAGTATTCCTCCGTTTTGCAGCCATACAAGTCGGGAAGGACTGAAGGCGGGTGTCTGACTGATATTGAATCCTCCGTAGCCATAAACAAGCGTAGGGTTCTTTCCATTACGGTTCATACCTTTTTTATAGACAACGAACATAGGCACCTTCGTTCCATCTTTGCTTTCGAAAAAAACCTGATCCACTTGATAATCATCAGCATTGAATTCAAGATTTGATTTTTGCCAGACATCCTTTTTCCCGGATTTCAAGTCGTAACGAAAAATCGTTGGAGGATAATTGAACGATGTGAAGGAGTAGAATAATTCCTTATCGTCGGAATTGCCACCAAGTCCACTGGCAGTGCCCAGCCCGGGAAGATTGATTTCTTTTTCTAGATTCCCATTCAATGAATACTGATAGTTTTTTGTTGTGGCATTTTCAAGGTAAGTGACGAACAACTTGCCACCACCGGTGGATGATGACTTGAGCAACCTATTTCCTTCCGCAATTACAGTCTGCCAGTTTTTTTCCTCAGCATTATTAGGATCCACAAGTACGATGCGTTGATTGGACGCATGCAAATCGGTCTGCAACAGTAAACGGTTGCCGATATTGTTCAATACATCGGCATTGGCATCAAAGCCGGGGAATATCAACTGGAAGGGGGCGTCTTTCTTTTCAAGGTCTTTCACCTGCAATTCGTTTCCACTAGTACCCGAAGAAATATTTATGATCAAAAACCTTTCATCTTCTGTTGTCTGTGCGCTGAAATAACGGTTAGGATTCTTCGTATCGCTAAAGATAAGTTCGTCATTCGATTGAGCAGTCCCCAGTTTATGATAATAGACTTTATGAAATTCGTTTTTTGCTGAATATGCGCGGCCATCTGTAGGTGCGTCATAGCGGCTGTAATAAAAGCCATCGCCATGCCAAGCTGCTCCACTGAATTGTACCCATTCCAATTTGTCATCCAGTTGTTTTTTTGTTGCAATTTCCATGACCATGATATCCTGCCAATCGCTTCCTGCTTTGGCTACCGAATATGCCATATACCGATGGTCCTTTGATGCACCAAGTAGAGATACAGCCGCAGTTCCGTCCCTTAATAAGGTGTTCGGATCAATGAAAATTTCCGGAGTTCCTTCCAGTCCTTTTTGGATGTATATCACGGCTTGATTCTGTAAGCCGTCGTTTTTGGTGAAAAAATAATATTCACCCACGCGGAATGGCACGCCGTACCGCGCGTAATTGAAGATTTGTGTGAGCCTGTTTTTTATTTTTTCGCGGTATGGAATCCTGGACAGGTAATCGAAGGTGGTCTTGTTTTCCTCTGCAACCCAATTTGCCACATTCGCAGCGGTATCGTACTCCAGCCAACGGAAGGGATCAGACACGTTGGTTCCGAAGTACTCCTCGGCCACATCATTTCTCGGAGTGGCAGGATAGGCGATTCCGTTTTTTTCGAAGGATTGGCAGTAGCCGGATACTACAGTTGAAACAAACACGATTACAAGATTTCGAAAATGCATGATGTCTGATGTTTCCATAAAAATAGTGAATCCTTTAATAGCGAAGCACATCATTTCACCAGCTATCTTTGAGGCATGGAGTATCGTTCGTATGATCCTTACCGTCAGCTTCTTCTTAATCAGTTTCCAGTCGACGATAACATCGAGCCCCTAGGATTTTCCATGGCTTTCACTGAATGGAAAGCACTTGGATTGGAAGGTCGCATGGATTGTTTTTCGAAATTGGCCATTGAGCTTGAAAGGAGTACGGAGGAAGCCGCCCGGCTGATTACTGCCGAGATGGGGAAACCTGTTGTCGAGTCAAGACAGGAATTGATGAAATGCATCAATGCGATAAACAGTTTGTTACTCATTGCACCAAACGTTCTTGAAAATCGGATCATAAAATCAGAGGCAAGACACTCTTTCATAAAAGCGGAGCCTTTAGGACTTCTGCTTGCGGTGATGCCGTGGAATTTCCCTTTTTGGCAAGTGCTGCGTTTTGCTGTTCCGAACATGCTTGCCGGCAATACGGTGCTTTTGAAACATGCGCCTAATGTACCTGGCTGTGCGATGTTGCTCCAGCAGATTTTTGAGAGAGCCGGTTTTCCACCGCTTGTTTTCACTAACAGATATTTTTCGGCACATGGTGTCAGTACTTTATTATCCGATCGGTTGATTTCAGGATTTGCATTTACAGGAAGCGACCGTACAGGTTCTTTACTGGGGGGCATTGCCGGTCAAGCACTCAAGAAATCAGTAATGGAGATGGGCGGTAATGACCCCATGATAGTATTCGAAGATGCCGATATCGATGAATCTGTAAGTGCCGCAGTAGCATCACGATGCATAAATGGGGGACAGACATGTAACGGAGCAAAACGTTTTATCGTCCAACACTCCATTCATGATATGTTCGTGAAAAAACTCATTGAAAAAGTGTCAGGATTGAAAATCGGTGATCCGATGAATGAAACCAACCACATCGGCCCGATTGCACGGTTTGATTTATTGGAGCGGCTTCGGGAACAGTTCTTGATCTCTGTTTCAGACGGTGCCCATGTAGCCTATATCGCCGACCTGGATGAGGATTCCGGTTGGTTTTTCCCGCCTGCTGTATTGACAGGTGTGTTACCGGGAATGACTGCCTTTGAAGAGGAGATTTTCGGCCCTGTATGGTCTGTGAGTAGGTTTGATACCGAGGAGGATGCTGTTCATCTGGCCAATCTCAGCCGATATGGATTGGGCTCCTCCATATGGACTGATGATGATCAACGGATTGAACGACTTGTAAATCGACTTGAAACCGGAAACGTCTTCATCAATGATTTCGTACGCTCCGATCCTAGTTTTCCTTTCGGTGGGGTGAAGCGCAGTGGTTATGGAAAAGATTTAGGAGAGCAAGGCTTTCTTGAATTTGTGAATTGGAAAACCGTGTATAGGAAATACTGATTGATAACGGTCAGCCGAACAACAGTGCAAAAACCTCTTCCACTTTTGCAACAGGCCTGACTTTGATTTTTTTGAATCGCGAGAGGTCCAAACCTTTGAGGTTGTATTTGCTTATGATGATTTGCTCGAAGCCTAATTTTTCAGCTTCGGAAATCCGCTGGTCTATACGTGTGACAGGACGTATCTCTCCGCTTAGGCCGACTTCAGCTGAAAGGCATATTTTGGGTGAAATGGCGATATCCTCGTTGGAGGAGAGGATGGAGCATATCACGGAAAGATCGATAGCAGGATCTTCCACACGTATGCCACCGGCGATATTCAGGAATACGTCTTTAGCACCCAGCCTGAAACCGCAACGTTTCTCAAGTACCGCAAGAAGCATGCTCAGCCTTCTGAGATCGAAACCTGTAGAACTGCGTTGAGGCGTGCCATATACTGCCGAGCTGACCAGCGCCTGGGTTTCGATCATCAGTGGACGGACACCTTCCATCGTAGCGGCAATCGAAGTGCCAGAAAGGCCTTCGTCACGTTGGGCGATGAGGACTTCGGAAGGGTTGCTCACTTCACGCAGTCCGCTTCCTTGCATTTCATAGATACCCAGTTCCGCTGTCGATCCGAAACGATTTTTCATCGCTCGCAGGATACGATAGATATGGTGCCGGTCTCCTTCGAATTGAAGTACGGTATCCACCATATGCTCAAGTATTTTGGGACCGGCCATCACACCGTCTTTGGTGATATGGCCGATCAGGAATACCGGAGTATTCGATTCTTTGGCGAAACGCAATAGTTCTGCTGTACACTCACGTATCTGTGAAACACTTCCCGGGGACGACTCCACTGTATCCGTGAAAAGTGTTTGGATGGAATCAACAATCAGAAGTGAAGGCTTGACGGTGGCGATCTGGTTGAAGATATTGTTCAGTGATGTTTCAGTAAGGACGAAGAATTTATCATTTTTCGCACCCACTCTATCGGCCCGCATTTTCAACTGCTGCTCGCTTTCTTCTCCGCTCACATAAAGTACAGGCAGACTTTTCAGTTGAAGAGCTACTTGTAATACAAGGGTTGATTTGCCAATGCCCGGTTCCCCGCCGATGAGCACGAGTGAACCGGGAACCACACCGCCGCCGAGTACGCGATTCAGTTCCTGGTCAGGTAAAACGATCCGTTGTTCCGAACCTGTTGCAATTTCGTCAAGCAAATGTGGTTGGGCTGAGCGTACATTTTTTCCGGTCGATTTTTTCCAAAGACCGCTTTCAGAAGTTTTCGAAACCACTTCTTCCACATAGGTGTTCCACTGACCACATGAAGCACATTTGCCGACCCATTTAGGTGAGTTGGCGCCACACTGCTGGCAATAGTAAGTGGATTTAGCTTTGGCCATTCTGAAGCGATTCAAAGCCAAAAATAAGCAGAAAGGCGCATCACAAGATGCGCCTTTCGTGAATGGCCTTGAAAAGCCTTATTATTTTACGCGGGTGAATTCCAGCTGCCTGACACCTTTTGAGTCGTAATAGTCAGTGGCGATGATCAGGAAATCCTCGTCAAGTCGCACCACAGTCCAGTCCGCATCCAATTCATCAAGCGGTTTGAAACCGTTCGTGTAGAAAAGGACCTTCATAAGTTTGGTTTCTATGGTATAAGCGGCATTATCGTAGTCGAGATAGGCTCCGTAGTTTTCAGAACGTTGGGTGAAAATTCGGTCATCGGTGAAAGTCCAGCGCTGTCGGGGCAATTCATTTCCAGCTTGGTCCCTTAAGGGTATTCGAACCAGTTCCCACGAACCTTTCAGCTGTTTTTCGATTTTTTTTTCTGATTGCAGGTATTCGTACTTCTCGCAACCATAAAAGGTTGAAATGGAGAAGGCAAAAAGTAAAACGGCGATTACACGAGATTTCATGGCTTTTCGATTTGCAACATAAATATAACGAAACCTGTTCGCGGATGTTGCACTAAATGGTCAAGATTGTCCCATTTTTATTTTGTTCACAATAGCTGTCGTCGAATAGCCTGGAAGGAATTCTATCGTTTTTACGGTTCCGCCAAGGGATATTACGAAATCCGCTCCTACAATTTTTTCAATCTGATAGTCGGCTCCTTTCACAAGTACATCCGGTTCGATGGATTTTATAAGATCCAGTGGGGTGTCCTCTCCAAACAGTACGACATGGTCCACAAAGTGCAGGGAAGCGATAAGGATGGAGCGCTGTATCTCATCATTGATCGGTCGAGAGGGTCCTTTCAGTCGCGTAGTACTTTCATCGGTATTTATTCCGACAAAAAGCACATCACCTTCATCAGCGGCTTTTGCGAGGTAATCCACATGCCCAAGGTGAAGTATGTCGAAACATCCATTGGTGAATACGATTTTTTTACCCTTGAAGCGCAGTCGTGCAACTGTATGCCGGATTTCCGCCAAGGGCAGAATCTTGCTTTTGAGGATATCAAGATTGGACATGATTGGAAGCCTCTTTTTGTGGTTGAAGTGAAATCAGGAAAAACGAGATCGCGCCAAGTACGATTACTACAAGTGTTTGAGATGTATGCATCAATGTCGCAAATGCCAATCCGTGCACGGATGCCATGCCGAATAATACAAGTCCTCTTGAAACAAGCAGATGATATGCCCCGATACCTCCCTGAACCGGTGCCGACATACCCATTCCTCCGACCACCAACACGAATAATCCGGCATCTAGTCCAAGGTTGGCTGTTGCGGGTAATGCTTTGAAACAGGTGTAAGACATCAGGAAATACATGAACCAGATCAACAGTGTGTGAAAGACGAATTCACCTTTCCTGCGGATCCTTCTTGTCGATCTCACTCCTTCCAAAAGACCGGCGATTAGTTTTCGGAAGCGTGAAATCAAACCGTTTTCTGAACGATTCTGCATCAACCAAAACAAGATGGCCAATGCTGCCAATATTGACATACCAAGTACGACGAGTAATTGAGGCGATGCTTTTTCCCTGACGGGTAAAAAGATGTTGGCGTCCAGGAAATTCCATAAACGGTCATGCTCGATCCACGTAGTGAGAAACAGGCAAGCAAGCAGACAGATCACATCCAATAGTCTTTCCGCAATTACGGTTCCCAGCAACATATTGAATGGCACGCGGTCTGTGCGGTGCAGGCTTCCGCATCGTGTGACTTCACCCAGCCTTGGAATTGCCAAATTGGCCAGGTAGCCAACCATCAGTGAATGATAGGTCGTTGCTGTACGTGTAGAATATCCTAACGGTTCGATCAGAATTTTCCAACGAAGTGCTCGACTATAGAATGCAATGAGTGAAACAAGAATTGAAACACTCAGCCAACCGTAGTTGATGTGACGGAACTCTTCAAAAGTAGCATCCAGATCGACACCCCGGAAACTGAGCCATAAAAGAAAAACCCCGACGCTTAATAGCGACAGGTAACGTAATAACCGAAACGTCGTTTCTTTCAAGGTGACGATTTAAGGGGTTCAACGAGAGGCGTTCCTTTTTTGTTCTTCTTTCAATTCGGTCACACCGCCCGAAATGATGAATTTCATCATGTCGGTACCTGAAGCATCCAGCGGACGGATATTTTCTTTCGGAAGAATGATGAGTTCGCCATTGAATCCATAGGAGAACGGCAGATATACCGCAACTTTGTCTTTTTCAAGACCCAAATCACTGAGATCTTCGTGTGTGATGAAGCCTATCCTGTTAATGTCCGATTCTTTTTCAAGTCTCACCAATACCGGCTGATTGAACCTTCGTTTCTCGCCTACAAAAGCTTGTACCAGGTCTTTTACAGACGAATAGATTAGTTTTGCCAATGGCGCTTTTTCAACCAGACTTTCCAGATAGGAGAAGAACGGATTCCGGATATAGCGAGAACCGATATAGCCCATTAAAGCGATGAAAAGGAAAATCGTAACCAACCCCAGTCCTGGAATATCGATCTCGTCCAGTCCGGGTATATTGATCGGTATTTGAAAGGGTAGAAGGCTATCTATCCACAAGATAGCTCTGATCAAAACCCATATGGTCACAGCTATCGGTACCACAAACAGCAGGCCCTGGAAAAAATAATTGAGAAGTCGTTTCATCGTCATGACTGTAGGCGTTTATTCAGATTTTATTTAATGATTTATCAGGATCCCCTCCAAAAGTTTCAAGCGTGATTCGTGTTTTTTTAGGTAGTTTTTGAATCACCAGAGAGTAGGAGTGGTCTATCCATTCGTGGAGTAATCTG
>JBJSZR010000085.1:0-2226 GCA_046090385.1 Bacteroidota bacterium | reverse complement strand
TCCCCTTGTTATTTGCGGAAACTTCGGCTGAAATCTTCGGCTTCAACATGTAATCACGCAACGTCAGATCGCCGTTCTTGAAACTGACACTTCCCAACGAGACAGAGTAGCTCTCGTTCATATCATTCTCTTTGTAGTCTTTCAAGCGGACATCTATTTCCCGGGCACTCAGAGTGGGCTTCTTTTCCGGATCCAACTGCAGATCTCCCACCTCGAATTTTTCACCTTCTATGGAGAACAGGACTTTATTGTCCTTTTTACCCATATAATCGTTCATCAACAAGGCGTAAGAGATGTCTTTTATCGCAACATGATGGATGTTGATCGGATTTCCTTGGTAGGTGCGGGACTTCTTTTTTTTTCGCGCCTCTCCTTGCTCTGATTTTGAAAGATTGAGTGATGCAGATCCTTTCAGCACGATGGCGCTGTCAATGTCGATACGGCCTTCGCGCAGGAATTTGGACCAGTTGAGTTCTTTTATCGAAACCGATGCAAGACGAATGCCTTCGAATTGCATTTCTTCGTCTTTAACCAGGATGGAAAGTGAATCTATTTTGAGGGCACCTGATGTTTTGTCCAGTGAGACCTCATGAACACCTATGGAGAGACTCGTATCTGCCACATGAATTTCAGGACGGGATATCGTAAAAGATGCGCGACCTCTGAAAGGGTCTGAAACAGCATCGCCTTTTTTTTCAAGTCGAAAGCTGTCGAGTGAAAGTGAAAAACGATTGATACTGAAGTAATCCGCAGTATCCTTGCTGTAATCGATCCGGAATGCACAGTCATCGAGCCGCACTTTTTCTGCTTTCAGAAGATCGAAGAGCTCGAACAGGTTTTTTTGTAATCCGCTGATCGACATTCGAGAAACCTCCTGACGATTTCTGGAACCTTGAATGGTTACCGATGGACGTACGGCTATGAACTCATCCAAGTCAAGTCTTCTGTAGAAAATGAAATCGAATAACGATTCGATGTGCAGGCTCAGCCTCTCGCAAACGACCCCCTTCAGTACTGCGTCTGCTGTATTCGGCAAAAGAAGGAAACCGGTTATCTCGACGCCGAAGGGTGCGTATGATATATCCACCTCCTCCGCTTCGGCTTTGAACGACCCTTTGGAAACTTGTCCAACGAGTGTGATGAACACCTGTTTCGCCCTGTATTTCAGCAGCAAGTGCGCCGCTGTCAAAAAAAGGACAACGGTGAAAACCGAAATGGCAATGCTCTTTCTGGCAATGGTCATGCTTTCAGGAAACTCCTTGCCCGTAATCCAATATCATCCGATCGTTGCGATGACTTTTAATTCGATGGCGATAGGAGTAGGGAGACAGTTGATTTCAAGCGTGGTCCTGCAGGGAGGATTTTCCTTGAAGTATTCGGCCCATAGCTTGTTGTAAACGGGGAAATCGTCTTTCATATTGGTAAGAAAAACGGTGACATCAACGATTTTATCCCATGAAGATCCGGCATCTTCAAGGATATAACGAACGTTCCTGAATACCGAATGGCATTGGGTAGTGATATCGTAAGAGACGATTTTTCCGTTTTCATCCAGATCCACTCCCGGAATCTTCTTGGTGCCACGCTCTCTGGGACCAACTCCAGAAAGGAACAACAGATTGCCCACACGGCGGGCATGCGGGTAGAGGCCCACCGGTTCTGGAGCCTTGGAGGAGTCGAATTTTTCGGACATAGGGCGAAAATACAGGAATATCAGCTTAAAATGGCGCAAATCGCGGGGAATGACCAACAGGTGAGTCGGCCTCAAGGACGTTCCCTTTAGTCCCTATTTTTTGTACCTTCGCCTCCTTCATTTTCAGGCCTTTACATGGCGAAAAAATACCCAGAATACAAGCAATTAGACCTTCCGGCGGTAGCCGAGGAGCTACTGGCCAGGTGGGAAACGGAAAAGACGTTCGAAGCCAGTATCCGCACCCGTGAGGGCAGCCCTGCCTTCACGTTCTATGAAGGACCGCCATCGGCGAATGGTTTGCCTGGCATCCACCACGTCATGGCTCGTGCCATAAAGGATATTTTTTGCCGTTATAAGACGCAGAAAGGATTTCAAGTGAACCGGAAAGGTGGATGGGATACGCATGGATTACCGATTGAATTAAGTGTTGAGAAGACGCTCGGTATACGTAAAGACGATATCGGTAAATCGATCTCCATCGAAGATTATAACAAGTCGTGTCGTAAAGAGGTAATGAAATACAAGGACGTGTG
>JBJSZR010000084.1:0-1384 GCA_046090385.1 Bacteroidota bacterium | reverse complement strand
GCATTCACGTACACCCAGGATGTCAACCCCAACGGTTCCAGTGAGCTGTCACTTCTTATGCGTAAAATGGAGAAGCAGTTGGTTGATGCGCGTGCCGATGTAATAAAAGGTACATACAAGGGAACATACCCCAAGGAATTCGATCAATTGAAAACGGCCAAGCCTACGGATGCCTCCACCAAGACGGAGAATTTCGATGTGTTCGCTGACATGTACACGAGTTCGGTGAAACTTTTTGTTGCTGCAAAAACGAATCAGGTTCAGGCGTTTGATAATGTGGTCAATTCCTGCCTTGCTTGTCACTCTCAACATTGTCCGGGTCCGGTGGGTCGGATAAAGAAACTCAAGATCACTAACTGAATAAAAAAGCCGGACTGTTGGTCCGGCTTTTTTTATCTCTTCACTTTTTTATTCTTTGGAGAGCCCCGCTCTTACGTATTCGCGGTTCATTCTTGCGATATGACTGATGGAAATTTCTTTCGGGCATTCAGCTTCGCATGCTCCCGTGTTGGTACATGCGCCAAGGCCTGATTCGTCATGAGCATCTATCATGCGAAGTACACGTTCACGACGTTCAGGTTCTCCTTGAGGAAGCAAAGCCAGATGGGAGACTTTTGCAGACAAGAACAACATGCCGGATGCGTTTTTACAGGCGGCCACGCATGCGCCACAACCGATACAAGCAGCGGCATCGAAAGCCTCGTCGGCAAGACGCTTTTCAACGGGAAGCGCATTTGCATCAGGAGCGTTGCCGGTATTTACTGAAATGTATCCGCCGGCAGCTATGATTTTATCGAAGGCGCCACGGTTCACAACCAGATCCTTGATGACGGGGAATGCAGAAGCACGCCAGGGTTCGATGGTAACTGTTTCTCCGTCGGTAAAATGTCGCATGTGCAACTGACAAGTGGTGGTTCCTTTCAAAGGGCCGTGTGCACGGCCATTGATATACATGCTGCACATGCCACAGATTCCTTCTCGGCAATCGTGGTCGAATGCGACCGGCTCTTTTCCTTCGCGGATGAGACGGTCATTCAATACGTCCATCATTTCAAGAAAGGACATGTGCGTGCTCACACCGGGCATATCGTATGTTTCAAAACGACCGGCATCGTTGCTGTTGCGCTGTCTCCAGATTTTGAGCTTGAGGTTGATGGTATCGGACATGATGTTTTGTTTTTCTTTTCCGCAATCGATCTTGATGTACGGATGATTATTTGTAGGAACGTTGAGTAGGATGGACGATTTCGAAGGTCAGTTCCTCCTTGTGGAGTACCGGTTCATTGTCAGAGTATTCCCAAGCGGCTACGAAAGAGAAATTTTCGTCATCACGCTTGGCTTCTCCGTCTTCGGTTTGCGACTCTTCACGGAAGTGACCGCCACA
>JBJSZR010000083.1:0-3421 GCA_046090385.1 Bacteroidota bacterium | reverse complement strand
AGAATTCTGTCGATGAAGTCGTAAGGTTTGTAACCAGCTATTGCTGTTTGATGGAATATGCAAGTGGCCGGCGTCATCCCCGGAAGCGAATTGACTTCGATGAATATCACTTCTACCTTGCCATCGGCGAAGATACGAACGAATGCATCGATGCGGGCATATCCCTCTATATCCAACAACTTAGCTGCTTTTCCAAGCTGCACCTTCACTATTTCAGAAATCCTGTCTCTTTCTTGCTTGTTTTTTGCATAACGTGCCGGAGTGATGTTCTGTCCCTCGCCAGCCAGGAATTTCTCTTCCAATGACAATACATCGCCTTCAGAAAGTGCTTCGGATGCTTCGAATATTTGGTATTCCCGAGTGCCGTCCTCTAGCAGGTGAGTAAGCAATCCGCCTGTTATTTCCAGGAAATGAACTGCATCGCCTTTTGTGACAAGATCTTCAAGAAGGATCTGACTTTTTATAGGAAATTCTTCTTTCGCTTTAAGTCCCAGGACACTGGTCCATTTTTCATCTAAACCATCGTGATCCCGGAAGATGAGTGCGCAAAAGGCTTCCAACTCCGCCCTCGTCTTGATTTTTTTTACCGCACTCGAGCAACCGTCATCAACCGGTTTGGCGATGAAAGGGAATTTGAATACGGAACAGATATCATCTAAAAAACGATCCTGATTCTTGATCCAATCGGATTTCTCTGCGAGCTGATGTCTGGCTACAGAAAAGCCGTTCTTCAGTAATACCTCATTCGTTTCATACTTGTTTATCGTGGTTCTTGATGATGCAGTTCCTGAACCGTTGTACGGAAGCCCTACAGCTTCCAATTTTTTCTGGACCTCTCCGTCCTCTCCTGGTCGGCCATGTAGTCCGATGAACACGGCATCCACCTCTCTGGAGAGCGTATCATAGCTGATTCTTCTCGGCTCAAGAACATTGTTGCCTGCAGAATATTTCTCTGTCACTTCGTTGCAGAGATTCATTATTTCTCCAATGACAGGATGCCTGTCGTAGTGCTCGCACTTTTCGCGGATATCGTCTGCATTGTCCTTGAGCATCAGATTCACCGGGAGCTGATATAGGATATGATCATCACCTGAACCTGTCAGGAATATTGGTACCGGCAGATATTTGTCTGAAGAAGCTAGTTTTTCAAAAATGTTCCTGCCACTTTCGACGGAAATGTGCCGCTCCGAGGAATATCCCCCCATGATCACTGCTACCCGGATTTTTGATTTTTCCGCTTTACGTAATCCACGGATCCCAGTATCGAGGTTGCTCAACATTTCTGGCAAGCGGACGAAATCCTTCATATCGGTGATTCTCTCCTGCACGGATGTCCTGATGATATAGGTCAGAAACTGTGACGGATTTAGACCGATTTCTGCAGCTTGATGGAAAAAGAATGAAGAAGGCATCATGCCTGAGGTTGTGTTCGGATCATTTAGGAACACGTTGCCTTCATTGTTGATGAAGCCATCGATACGGGCATAAACATTGAATTTCAGTGACAGAAACAATCGTTCGCATGATTGTCTTATTGAATCGATATGTTCAGAGGGTAGTTGAATCGGAGTGATCTTTCTGGAAAGCCCAGGCAGGTATTTCGACCTGTAATCGAACAATTCTTTTCCTTTTCTTATTTCGGTAGGAGGAAGTGCAACCGGCGTTCCATCCTCCTTGCGTATCACAATGCAAGAGAATTCTTTTCCGTCTATGAATCCCTCAACCAGCACTTCGCTGTCACCATCCATACTCTCCAAACGCACTGATTCGTCGCCGGCATCGAAAGCAGCATCCAACGATTGGAGTAGCTGTTCGGGATGAAATACCCAACCAGTATGTATGGATGAGGAAAGCCATACAGGCAATCCGGTGCCTTCTCTGATATCGCAGAGTGATTTAATATATCTGGTTCGCCCATCAGCCGATTTGCTTTTCCAATCCTTTTCATGAACGGTCTCCACAAAAAAAGCTTTATCAATTGCTTTCGTCAGCGCATTGGGATCGTCAATTGTTAGTATCGTGATGCCGATCGATGAACCCTGATTGGCAGCTTTTACGACGCACGGATAACCTACTTCGTCGATTACCTTTGATGGTATCGCTTCTCTGATTGAAGCACTTTTCCACTCCGATCGTTTCAGTGTCAAATAAGATGGACTGTTGAAACCTGTTTCCCGCATCAGGTCCTTTTGTGCCACCTTGTTTATGCCGATAGCGGAAGATAATATTCCGGAGCCTGAGTAGGGTATTCCGGTGTACTCCAGTAATCCTTGGATGCGTCCGTCTTCTCCGAAGGAGCCATGAAGACATAAGAATGCAAAGTCGATGTGATTCCTGAGTTCCTCGATGGACAAAGGCTCACCCAGCGGTTTTAGCAAATCTCGCTGCTCATCTTTCGTCAATTCCCCAAGGCTTTCAGCGTAAATCTGAAATCCGTTAGGACTGGCGGGTAGCTTTTCAACCGGAGGATAGAAATCCCTGATACTTCCCTTGTAAATGAATTTCCAGTCCAATAAGGCCAAATTACCCCAGCTGTCCACGAAGACTGGAACAGGCTCAAAAAGGGTCTTATCAAGGTTGTCGTAAACCGTGCGTCCCCCGGCAAATGAGACTTCTCTCTCTCTGGAAGGGCCTCCAAACAGTATACCTATGCGGAGTTTCATACGCTCCAATTGGCTTTTAGCATTATAAATCATTCAAAAATAACCAATCGGTTGCAGAGGTTGACCAATCAGGTGCTTAATTATCAGCTGATCATGTTCAAAATAGTTTGCCTGGTTCAAGACTGAAAATACTATGATTCGAAGGTTTGCGCCCTTTCATTAGCGGTACAGATTGAGTACCTTTGCAGCCCATTAATAATCAGACAGATGATAGCGGTTTCAAATCTCTCCTTAAGATACGGCAAAAGGGTGCTTTTTGAGGATGTGAACATCAAATTCACCCCAGGAAACTGCTACGGTATCATCGGTGCCAATGGTGCCGGAAAATCCACATTTTTAAAAATACTCTCAGGCGAGATCGATCCTTCCACCGGACAAGTCAGCATGACACCCGGGGAACGGATGAGCGTACTTAAGCAGAACCACTTCGAGTTCGATGACCAGACGGTACTTAATACCGTATTGCAGGGCAACAGACGCCTTTGGGATGTGATGCAGGAGAAAGACGCCATCTACGCCAAAGCTGATTTCACTGAAGCGGATGGTAACAGAGCAGCCGAGCTTGAAAACCTTTTTGCTGAAATGCATGGCTGGGATGCTGAAAGTGATGCAGCAACCTTGCTAAGCGGACTCGGTGTCAAAGAACAGTTGCATCAACAATTTATGCGCGACCTCAGTGGTAAGGAAAAGGTCAGGGTGCTTCTTGCTCAGGCTCTTTTCGGCAATCCTGATATCCTACTTCTGGACGAGCCGACAAA
>JBJSZR010000082.1:0-11630 GCA_046090385.1 Bacteroidota bacterium | reverse complement strand
CGCAAATATAAGGCGACAATAGATAGCAGTCAATTAATCTGATAATCAATGACATCCCGCGAAATAAGGAGCGCTTTCCTTGATTTTTTCCGCAACAAAGGCCATCAGATCGTCTCTTCGGCCCCGATGGTTGTGAAAAATGATCCTACCCTCATGTTCACGAATGCGGGTATGAACCAGTTCAAAGACCTTTTTTTGGGCAATGCTCCCATCAAATACAGCCGCATAGCTAATACACAGAAATGTTTGAGGGTTTCCGGGAAGCATAACGATTTGGAAGAAGTCGGTATAGACACTTACCATCATACCATGTTCGAAATGCTTGGCAATTGGTCGTTCGGTGATTATTTCAAAAAAGAAGCGATTGCGTGGAGTTGGGAATTGTTGACTGATATCTATAAGATGGATAAGAACCGTTTATATGTAACGGTTTTCGAGGGTGATGAAAAGGAAAAGTTAGCGTTCGATCAGGAAAGTTTCGATTGTTGGAAAGAGGTCATTGATGTTGATCGGATCCTTCGAGGAAATAAGAAAGATAATTTTTGGGAGATGGGAGATAGCGGCCCTTGCGGACCATGTACTGAGATACATGTTGACTTGAGGAGTGAACAGGAACGGATGAAGGTGGACGGAAAATCATTGGTGAATGCAGGGCATCCGCAGGTCATCGAGATCTGGAACAACGTTTTCATGGAGTTCAACCGGAAGGCTGACGGTTCGCTGGAGCCACTTCCTTCAAGGCACGTCGACACAGGTATGGGCTTCGAGAGGTTATGTATGGCCTTGCAGAACAAGACTTCCAACTACGATACGGATGTATTCCAGCCGCTTATCCAATATATCGCTACGCGAAGCGGAGTGCGCTACGGAACAGCTGAAAAGACGGATATAGCCATGCGCGTCATGTCGGATCACATCCGTGCTATTTCATTTGCCATAGCCGACGGACAGCTGCCGTCGAACAACAGGGCTGGCTACGTGATAAGGCGTATCCTTCGAAGAGCGGTTCGCTACGGTTTCACTTTCCTGAATTTCAAAGAGCCCTTTCTTAACAATCTCGTGCCGATACTTGCCGAGCAATTCGATACAATTTTTCCAGAGCTCAAGGCACAACAGGATTTCGTTATGCGTGTGATCCACGAAGAGGAATCAGCCTTTCTACGCACCTTGGAGTCAGGGATCCGTCGTTTCGAAGAGTACAAGGGTAAGGGTGTAAGTGGCGATTTTGCATTTGAACTTTACGACACGTTTGGTTTTCCGATAGACCTCACCCAGCTTATGGCTCGGGAGAGCGGTATGGAAGTCGATATGGAGGGCTTTTCCAACTGCCTCAACGATCAGAAAGAACGTTCACGTGCCGCGGCGGTGGTCGATACGGAAGATTGGGTGATAATCCGTAGCGGTGATGATGCGGTTGAGTTCATAGGCTATGACCACCTCGAATGCGAGGCTCATGTGGTCAAGTACCGTAAAGTTAAATCCAAAGGGAAAGAGTCCTTTCAGATCGTGCTGGACCGTACACCTTTCTACGCAGAAAGTGGAGGTCAAGTCGGGGATACGGGAACGTTGGTGGGAGGGAATGACATAATTCGGATCACGGATACTCGAAAGGAGAACAATCTTATCGTACATGTATGTGAACATTTGCCGGAGGACACATCCCGCAAATTCTTGGCGGTTGTCGATTCCGGTCGTCGCTCATCGATCAGTAGTAACCACAGTGCCACGCATCTGCTCCATAGTGCGCTGAAAGAAGTACTTGGCAACCATGTGAATCAAAAAGGATCATTAGTGAACGATGCTGCTACCCGCTTCGACTTTTCTCATTTTGCCAAGGTGACCGATGAAGAGCTTTTGCGTATTGAGCAGATCGTGAATTCCCGAATCAGGGAGGATATCATGTTGGATGAGCAGCGGAGTGTTCCGGTGCAGAAAGCGATGGAAATGGGAGCTACTGCTCTTTTCGGAGAAAAGTATGGCGAATTCGTACGCGTGATAACTTTTGATCCGAGCTTCTCCCGGGAACTTTGCGGAGGAACGCATGTCCGTTCGACAGGTAAAATCGGCATGTTCAAAATCGTTTCCGAAGGAGCTGTTGCTGCCGGAGTCAGACGTGTAGAAGCTATTACTGCAGATACGGCTGAACGTTATTTCAATGACGCTTTGAACACCCTTGAGAGAGTTCGCGACACCCTGAAGAATCCAAAGGATGTCGTGGAAAAACTTGAGCAATTGATTCAGGAAAATGATGTCCTGAAGTCCAGAATCGAATCATTGTTGGTCGAAAAAGCGCGAGGAATCAAAGCTGATATCATCGGTCGGGCTATCTTTAAAAACGGAGTAAGAGTCATATCCGAGAGGATAGACCTTCCAAGTGCCGATGCCATCAAACAACTATCCTTCGAACTGAAAAGTCAGTTCAACGATTTGGTGTTTCTTGCAGCTGCCGAAATAGAGGGCAAAGCGCATTTGTCACTGATCATTTCCGAGTCCTTAGTCGACTCGAAGAAATTGAATGCTACCAACATGATCAGAGACCTTGCAAAATCCATCGAGGGTGGAGGCGGAGGACAGCCTTTTTACGCCACTGCCGGCGGAAAGAAGCCTGCGGGAATCGATGCAGCACTCAGTAGGATCCACGAATTGGTCGGCTGATGCTTATCATGGAACTTGTTCGGTTCTGTGATATATCTTGCGAATGATGGCTTTAAGCGTTTTGTGGACGTTCGGTGCAGGACTTTCGATTTTCATTTATTCGATTTCCGAACTGGAAGGGTCTTTGAAGGGACTCACAGGCAGGCCTTTCAAGAAATTCCTTCACCGTCAGACTGCACATCCTTTACGCGCTGTTGCAGCAGGTGCTTTTGTCACGGCTTTGTTGCAGAGCAGTTCAGTCGTGATGCTATTGACATTATCCTTTGTTGGTGCCGGCGTGCTTTCCACCCGGAACGCATTGGCTCTTACAATCGGTTCCAACATCGGGACGACCCTCGACAGTTGGCTGATTGCATTGATCGGATTCAAATTCGATATTGAATCTTTCGCTTTCCCGATCCTGTCGCTTGCACTGTTGCTTAGGGTGTTTCGCAGAGACCGGACGTTGGTGGACAGGTGGTTCCGTTTCTTATTGTCTTTCGGTCTGCTTTTTTCAGCCCTTTCACTTATGAAGTCCTCCTTGGGTGCTCAATCCGCTTTGCAGGCTTTATCGGTAAATGCCTCGCTCAATCCGTACGTTTTCGTTTTTGTGGGATTCGTTCTTACCTCTATCATTCAGTCCAGTTTTGCTACAGTAGCCATAAGCCTTGCAGCCCTTCACGCCGGGATTTTCAACCTGCCTCAGGCGGCCGGTCTGGTGTTAGGAGCTGAAGCCGGCACCGCCATCAAATTCCTCTTCGGCGTGAACTCCCGTCCGGTTGATGCAAAAAGGCTGGCATGGGGTAATTTTCTAATCAATGTGATGACGGTGTTATTGGGTAGTTTTTTTCTTTTTCCGTTGGTTCGTTTTTTATCGGAAGAACTGTTTCCGGGCGAAGTTCTGATGGCATTGGTCGGATTCCAGACGAGCATGAATCTTCTTTCATTCATATTGATTTTCCCTTTCATCGGGAATTTTTCTACTTGGCTGGAATCAAGGATAAAGGATGAAGGAGTTGCAGAAAAGGATTTGCCAATCAAACTGCTAAGTGGTGCCGCTTACGATGATCTGCAGGATGCTATCTTGTGCCTTACCCGTCGCTGTGAGGCGTTGATCAGACATGCAACAGGAGCGGCGGAATCGGAGCACCGAGACGCTCCGGATTCTATCGGATGGAAAGCTTTCTTGTTGAAGCGGAAATCATTTCTGGAAGAGTACAGGACACTTAAGCATATTCACGGAGTCATTCTTGAAGAGTTGTCGGATCACTTGGTTTCTGAGGCGGACAACTCTGAATATGAAAAATGGTCGCTGATGGTGAATGTGATCACCAATATCCTTCATGCGTCCAAAACGGTCAAGGATATCCGTCCGGACATCAAAGAACTCAGAGACTCGGCAAATGATCATCTTTATGGAGTTTTGCCTGGAATCGTATCCGATTGCGATTCTTTCTTGGAAAAGGTCCGAACTATGCAGAAGGAATTTTCGCTCGAGGAGGAACTTGAATCCAATCGTCGCTGGCACATTGAAAGAGTGGGGGGAGCAATGGAATTATTGCAGCAACATAAGATCAAGGAATATGAGTCCAGTACCTTGATCAATGTTTATCACGAGCTTTACTCGTCGCGAAAGGCTTTGCTCAGGGCGTATTCAGGGCTAAGGAAAATAGAACTGATCAGCGGACCGAGCACATCAGCACTTGAAGTGCAGTAGCCGTATCACCCTTGTCAATCAGGGCTTTTGCAAGCTCATGCAGTTTGTACTCGTAGGTATTTCTGTCGAAAGAGAATCTGCTTCGCAGGTCTTTCATGAAATCGCGTTGCATGATCATATTGATTTCCTCCTCCGATGGCAGTTGACCGATATTTCCAAGCTGTCCAAGATCGTTGCCAGTGAGGATCCGACTGAGCCTTACACTCTCTGGCAGACGGTCCACTCCGATGCCCGGTACCGAAAGGGGCTTAGGCACTTCGAAAAGTGCGGTGCCCGATGCACGACAATACCAATCACCTCCCATACGCGCAACCAGGTCCAGTTTTTGAGGATCGATTTTTTGCTGTTCATCGAGCACAGAGTCATCAATGTGCATCAAAAGGATTTCACAAACAATAAGGTTTCCGGCGCCACCTTCGTGTCCGGTTTCAATCACCTGCAGGACTTTACATTCCATTTGAACCGGAGATTCTTTCACACGAGGTGCCTTGACCGATTCGGAGGGAATGGGAGTGAAGCCTGACTTTTGGAATTCATTGACTCCTTTGGGGTATTCTGATGAGGCCAATGACATCTGATGGACCATCGGAAATGTCACTACATTGATGACAACTTCCATCGTCTCCCTGATATTTTCGAGCGTATGCTTGATGGAATTGTCTCGTACTCTTCTGGCAGGAGAAAATACGACAATCGGAGGGTTGCTACCGAAAGCATTGAAAAAGCTGTACGGTGACAGGTTTGGCTGACCGTTTACGTCAATCGTGCTGGCGAATGCAATTGGCCTTGGTGCAATGGCCCCCAGCATGTAACTATGGAACTGACTTGTCTTGACTGATTTCGGATCTATGGTAGCCATTTTCTCTGTTTGCGCAGCGAAAGGTAATGCAGATTTAAAAATCAGCTTCAGTCCTCTTCAATATTCGAACGTTTTTTTCGTTATTTCGGGAGTATAAGCATACTTATCAAGAATTTTAATACTTACAAATCCCCAACACATGCATCGCAGTTCAACAGACAAATGGCTTGGAGGTGTACTCGGCGGCATCGGCCAGTCCATGGACATTTCTGTTCCTTTTTTGAGAATCATATTCTTAGTCTTATTCCTCGGAATCGGCGGTTTGTCGTTCGGAATCGGCTGGGGAGCAGTCACCATCATTTACCTTCTTTGCTGGGGCATACTTCCTGTGAGGTGAAATGAGTCATGACACGCTGTATTTTCTGCTGGCAGTGATACTTGCTGTCGTCGGGTTGCTTGGGAGTTTTTTACCACTGCTTCCAGGTACTCCGCTATCAGCAGCAGCGCTATTGTTGCTTTACTTTTCCGTAGATGAGGCGCCTTCGACCATTACGACTGGCGCATATGTCGCAACTGCGCTAGTAATCATGTTTCTTGATTATTACATACCGGTCATAGGTTCAAAATTTTTCGGCGGAAGCAAATACGGGACGCGTGGTGCCACCTTCGGAATGGTCATCGGGCTGTTCCTGGGTCCGTTGGGAATGATTTTGGGTCCATTCATCGGAGCTTATATCGGGGAGATGACAGTACAAAGCAATCGTTCCTATGCCATGAAGGCCGCTTTAGGTTCATTTGTGGGTTTTTTGGCTGGAACCGTAATCAAGGTCGGCTATGCGTTGCTGGTCCTTGCCGAGGTTTTTAAGTACCGGTAGATACCTTTTATTGAAGGGCTTAACTCTTACTTTCAACGTTTAAATTTTGACTACCTTTGCGTCCCTTAAAAAAGGATCAGCGGTCGTGGCGTAATTGGCAGCCGCGCCAGACTTAGGATCTGGTGGAGCAATCCGTGGGGGTTCGAGTCCCTTCGACCGCACTTAATTTCATTCTGGCAATGGAGATAATCTGAATTGCCAGTCTCAAAAACAGAAGAAATGAACATCAGCCGACTTCCCCTCGATGATCTGACAGCCTTGATCAAGATCGAACTACAACCGGCCGACTACCAGCAACGTGTCGGCGACATGGTGAAGCGATTTGCCAAGACTGCCAACATCCCCGGATTCCGTCCAGGCCACGTTCCTGTCGGTATGATCAAAAAGCAGTATGGACCTTCCATTCTGCTTGACGAGCTAAATAAGATGGTCAGTGAGAATTTGGGCAAGTTCATCTTTGACAACAAAATCGAGATTATCGGTTCTCCGTTGCCCAAGAAAGGGGAGAAGGAGTTGATTTTGGAAGACGGACGAGATTTCGAGTTTCTTTATGAAATCGGTTTGTCCCCTGCGTTCAAGGCTGGAATCCCGTCCGCAAAGATTCCCTATTTCGCAGTGAAGGTGGATGAAAAAATGATTGATGACGACGTCAATGATCTCCGACGCCGTTATGGTAAGTTCTCCAATCCGGAAACATCGGAGGAGAGCAGTGTGATTTATGGAGAGTTCAATGAATTGAACGAGGAGGGAGCATTGAAGGAAGGTGGGGTGAAGACAATCACCACGTTTGCTATCGAAAGAGTCCCTGCCGTTAAAGACCGTCAGAAGTTCACAGGATTGAAAAAGGAAGATACCATTGACTTTAATCCGATGGCGGTCATCGGCAATGAGACGGAAGTTTCAGCCATGCTTAAGATCGGTAAGGATAACTCAGCGCTGAATTCTGATTTTCGTTTTACGGTCATGACGATCAGTAAAATCGAAAAAGCCGATCTCAATCAGGAATTGTTCGACAAACTGTATGAACCGGGATTGGTGACGGATGAAACATCTTTCCGCGAGAAAGTCAAAGAGGGTATCGCCGCTTATTTCGATCGTGAGAGCGACCGTAAATTCCAGAAAGATGTCAGGAATATCATGTTGGAAGAAACCATCATTCCATTACCTGATGATTTCCTGAAAAGAATGCTCAAAGCCAATCAGGAGAAGCCGATGGAAGAGAGCGAATTCGAGCATCAATATTATCACCTGGTGGAAGATCTACGTTGGAACCTTCTTGTCGGGAAGATTGCAGAGGAGCAGGGTATCACACAAACCGAGGAGGAGGTCCGTCAGCTTTCTCGAGGGATCATGCGTCAGCAGTTTTCGCAGTACGGAATTTACGACATGGATGACGCCAAGCTCTCTGAAATGTCGGAGCGCTATTTGAGCCAGGAAGGGGCTTGGGAAAAGCTTGAAAGGTCATTGCGTGAGAGCAAGGTTTTCGAATACTTGAAGGGTGCTATTTCGCTTGATCGTAAAGAGCTGCCATACGATGAATTCGTTTCACGAATGAACGAGCGTACGGAGCACGAATTGGAACATCATCATTGATCCGAAATCAATGATTCGCAAACGGTCGCTACTAATTTAAAGCGACCGTTTTTTTGGTTGCATGCAAATTGTTTGCGGTTGATCAATCGTGATTGTGCATCCAAATCAGTTCGTGTTGAAAAATAGGGTGGTCGGCTTGGGTAATCGAGCTACTTGGTGGACTATTTTTGTATTTCAAATCATAAACAATCAGTAAACCACCAGTCATGAATTTCCACGACGAGTTCCGTAAATATGCCGTGAAGCATCGCGGTATCAGCAGTATGTCTGTCGATAGTTTCGTTTCAGCGGTCCGCAGCGATTATATTTCACCTACCATCATCGAAGAACGCCAGCTCAACATTGCGACCATGGATGTATTTTCCCGACTTATGATGGACAGGATCATCTTCCTTGGTGTCGGTATAAATGATTACGTCTCCAATATCATCCAGGCGCAGCTGTTGTTTCTGGAATCAGTGGATGCCAAGAAAGACATCATGATCTATATGAACAGCCCTGGCGGTTCTGTTTATGCCGGTCTTGGTATTTACGATACCATGCAATTCGTACAGCCGAATATTTCGACTATCTGCACCGGAATGGCAGCATCGATGGCGGCAGTATTGATGTGTTCCGGCGAAAAGGGTAAGCGCGCGGCATTGAAGCACGCTAGAATCATGATACACCAGCCACTTGGAGGTGCGGAGGGACAGGCATCTGATATCGAAATCACGGCTCGTGAGATCCAGAAGCTCAAGAAAGAGCTTTATGAAATCATTGCACTGCATAGCGGTCAGGAATATGAGAAAGTTTGGAAGGATTCAGATCGTGATTATTGGATGACTGCTGAAGAAGCTAAGTCGTACGGTATGATTGACGAAGTCCTGACACGAAAGAAATAATCGGTTTTAGAGCCGTTTTTTGATGTTTTTTCAAAAATGGTCTTGTTGGATCTGTCATTAAGTGCTTTGCTTACAATCAATTAGTAAGCAATCACCAAAAAACACTCGACAAGGCCTTTCAAATGATGTAGATTGCGGTGGTATAGGGAACTTTTAGATGAAAAATCCTAAAGAGATAAAGTGTTCATTTTGTGGCAGGGACAAGAGTGAAACGTTTGTCCTGATTGCCGGAATCACAGGCCATATTTGTGACCAGTGCATAACCCAGGCTCAGAATATCTTGTCTGACGAGATGAACAATCGTGTCAAGACCACGATCAATTCCCATCTCACGCTGTTAAAACCAGTTGAGATCAAGAAATTTCTTGATCAGTATGTAATTGGTCAGGATGATGCCAAGAAGGTCCTTAGCGTGGCGGTTTATAATCACTACAAGCGCATTTCAAGCAAGATCAAAAAGCAGGATGATATCGAGATTGAAAAGTCGAACATACTGCTGGTAGGAGAGACGGGTACTGGAAAAACGCTGTTGGCGCGAACAATCGCCAAGATGTTGAATGTTCCATTCTGCATTGCGGATGCTACCGTACTTACTGAGGCCGGCTATGTAGGCGAGGATGTGGAAAGTATTCTCACCCGCTTATTGCAAGCGGCCGACTACGATGCGTCTGCGGCGGAGCGAGGAGTGATTTACATCGACGAGATAGACAAGATTGCGCGCAAGAGCGACAATCCATCTATCACACGAGATGTAAGTGGCGAAGGCGTGCAACAGGCGTTGCTTAAGTTGTTGGAAGGTTCCACCGTGAATGTTCCTCCTCAAGGAGGTCGCAAGCATCCGGAGCAAAAGATGATTACCATCGATACGACCAACATCCTTTTCATCTGTGGAGGAGCTTTTGATGGAATTGACAAGAAAATAGCGAGAAGGCTGGATGCGCACTCCGTCGGGTTCAAATCCTCCAAGGAAAAAGATCAAATCGACCGGTCCAATTATCTTCAATATATAAGTCCCGCCGACCTTAAAGCTTTTGGATTGATTCCTGAATTGATAGGTCGTTTGCCGGTGCTTACCTACCTTGATCCACTGGATAAATCCACTTTGCGTTCAATCCTTACCGAGCCTAAGAATGCTCTGATGAAGCAGTATGAGAAGCTATTCAAGTTAGAGGGGGTCAAATTGGAGGTGGACAAGGGCGTTCTGGATTTCATTGTCGATAAAGCGTTTGAATTCAAGCTTGGAGCCAGGGGGTTGAGGTCAATTTGCGAAGCGATTTTGCTGGATGCGATGTATGACTTGCCTTCTTCAAAGCAGACCAAAGAGTTTCAGCTTACGCTCAGTTATGCCAAAGAAAAGTTCGAAAAGTCGAATGTCAATAGACTTCGAGTGGCTTGATTTCTTTCAAAAAAACAAATTTCCGGGCTCTGAAGAGAGCCTTTTTTATTTTATAAAAAACTGAAATTCAGCACCTTGATAGATATTAACAACCTCCTTTTGAAGCCACTCAGTCCATGTGGCTGAAATTGTGGGAAATATTTTTTTGGAAGGATTTGCTAAATCAGGCTTAAATAGTACCTTTGCGTTCCCCAAAATGGGGTGAAAACCGTCTATTTGACTGAAGATTAACCAGAAAGAATCACAACTGAATGCCTACGATATCGCAGTTGGTCCGAAACGGACGTGAAAAATTGATTGACAAGAGCAAATCGCCTGCGTTGACATCCTGTCCGCAGCGTCGTGGCGTCTGTACGCGTGTTTATACTACCACGCCTAAGAAGCCTAATTCTGCTATGCGCAAGGTGGCTCGTGTACGTTTGACCAACAAGTTCGAGGTTACGGCATATATTCCTGGAGAAGGACATAATCTTCAGGAGCACTCGATTGTATTGATTCGTGGCGGTCGTGTAAAAGATCTTCCTGGTGTACGTTATCACATCGTTCGTGGATCACTTGATACGGCTGGTGTTGATGGCCGGAAGCAACAGCGTTCCAAGTACGGCGCTAAGCGTCCGAAGGCGGGTGCTCCGGCAGCGGCCAAGAAGAAGTAAGCAATAAAAATCAAAATTGAATCAATACACAATACCAGACTGATCCATGCGTAAGACAAAACCGAAAAAGCGCATTCTGCTTCCAGATCCCAAGTTCCACGATACGCTTGTCACACGTTTCGTGAACATGATGATGTATTCAGGTAAGAAGAATACTGCTTACTCTATTTTCTATGACGCTATCAACCGCGTTGAAGAGAAAACCAAAGAGAACGGACTTGATGCATGGAAAAAGGCCATGACGAATGTTATGCCTACGGTAGAGGTTAAGAGCCGTCGTGTAGGCGGTGCAACTTTCCAAATTCCTTCGGAAATCCGTCCTGATCGTCGCATTAGTCTTTCGATCAAATGGTTGATTTCCTACTCGCGCGGTCGCAACGAAAAAACGATGGCTGATCGCTTGGCAGGTGAAATCATTGCCGCCGCAAAAGGTGAAGGTGCTGCTGTGAAAAAGAAGGAAGACACACACCGTATGGCGGAAGCCAACAAGGCCTTTTCACACTTCCGTGTGTAAGGAAAAAGAATGAAGAATGCCCCTCGGCACGTTGCTATAGGGATCAATATAAAAGAGTGCGTAGTTCTTTCTTTTACGGGATAACCCCCTGACTTGCCGCAGAAACGAGCAAGAAACTACTGGATAACTGAACAGGTAAACGATTCGCGAAAGCGTGGCGTCTGTTCAAAGTGTCCGGTTATCGCGAAAAGAATCGACTATCGTTATGATTAACGGAAAACTAATCAAATGAGCAAAGAACTCAAGTATACTCGCAACATCGGTATCGCAGCCCACATCGACGCGGGCAAGACGACCACCACCGAACGTATTCTGTATTATACCGGTGTCGTGCACAAAATCGGAGAAGTGCATGACGGTGCGGCTACTATGGACTGGATGGCTCAGGAGCAGGAGCGTGGTATCACCATCACTTCCGCTGCTACCACCTGTTTCTGGAATTACCGTGGTGAGAAATACAAGCTTAACATCATCGACACCCCAGGTCACGTAGACTTCACCATTGAAGTTGAGTGTTCAATGCGCGTGTTGGATGGTGCTTGCATGGTTTACTGTGCGGTGGGTG
>JBJSZR010000081.1:0-842 GCA_046090385.1 Bacteroidota bacterium | reverse complement strand
TGCACAGCACCGGAAACGATTTCACTGGCAGAAGCGGAAGATTCATCGATCAGTATAGCCACCTTACCTTTTTCCCAAGATCCGGTTGAAGAGGAATTGAAATCCTCGGACTGCATGGTTCTTCCACGCGTATAAACGATTTTCTTGCCGGCAGGCAGGAACTCATCCGCGAGTTCAACGGCACGATTCAGATATCCGCCCCCGTTACCTTGAAGGTCAAGAACGAGTGAAACAAGGCCCTGCTGCTTCAATTTCTCAAGCCCGGCTCTGAATTCTTCGGGAGTTGAATCGGCAAAGCGGGATATCTTTATGTAGCCTATAGTAGGAGTCACCATATATGCCGCATCCATACTGAAGAGCGGAATCTGGTCTCTTGTAATGGTGTACTCGATCAACTCAGGAACATTCCTGCGCAAGATGGATACATTTACTTTCGTGCCTTTGGGTCCGCGGAGACGTTTGAAGACATCGTTATTGGTGACCTTTATACCGGCCATGTTCTCACCGTCGATCCGGACGATACGGTCTCCTGCTCTTATTCCAAGCTTCTCTGATGGTCCGCCAGGAATAGGCATGGTCACCATGATGGTATCTTCATGAATATTGAATTGGACACCTACTCCCTCGAACTTACCAACCAAAGGCTCGTTAACTTCACGCATCTCCTCAGGTGGAACATATACAGAATGAGGGTCCAATTGCTTGATCATCGCTTTGAGCGCTTCGTCCGTCAGTTGCTTCTCATTGACCGTATCTACATAGGCCATTTTAAGTATCTCCAAGGCATAATCCAGCTTGGAGGGATAGGACTGGGAAAAACAAGTTGCCGGTAAAATCGCAAA